>NZ_JVPL01000178.1:0-13374 GCF_001054655.1 Bacillus sp. 220_BSPC | reverse complement strand
CACAGGCGCTCGCTTTGATGCGGCTTGGCAGACAGTCGGCGGAAAGGGAGTGGATTTCTGAAATCAGCTGGAATGTTAATAAAAAAACTGCAGGCAAACTCAGTTTTCTTCGAATTTGAAGTAATAGAGGTTTCTTTACAATCGTTATAAAATAAACTATTGTAAAGAAAACCTATCATTCAGTCTAAATTATTGTTCTAAATCATTATGTATAGAGGAAGGTATATGGAAATATGGGTGTAAAGTATAGAATGGTCGTAGAACAAATGGAAAAAGAGATAGTAGAAGGAAAATATACATTAAATACTAAGTTACCTACTGAAGAAGAGTTGATGAAGAAGTTCGATGTCAGCAGGAACACCATTAGAAAAGCAATCAACATATTGGTTGAGCAGGGATATATCTATCAAGTTCAAGGAAGCGGCATATTCCTTAGGGAATTTTCCAGACAGGGCTGCATTTCGATGAGGGATATGGGTGGCTTAACCAAAGTTTTTCCAAATGATGAAATGAAAAGTAAAGTGTTGAAGTTAGAATTAATAGAAGCTGATGAAAAATTGGCCAAACAAATGAAATGCCAGGTAAAAACCAAAATCTATAACCTCAAAAGGGTTAGATACTTAAATGGTGAACCCATTGTAATAGAAGAGTCCTTTTTCAATAAAGATATCATCCCCATCATAAATAAAGAAATCGCAAATGGTTCCATTTATGAATATATAGTCGAGGATTTGAAGTTGAATATCGGGTTTGCGGATAAAATCATTTCGTGTGAAAAACTTAACGACGATGATGCCAGGCTTTTGGACTTGCAGCCAGGTGATCCGACATTAATCGTTGAAAGTACGGTCTTTTTAAAAGCGGGAGCCGTTTTTGATCTATCAATCGAGAAATATAATTACACTTCAGCCAAATTATTAACATTGACTTAAAGAGTGCAGGAAATTCCTAAATAAGATTTTACGGTGTGAATGGGAAATATCGATTCACACCGTTTTTTTCATTCATTTCTCTTTTTCCCCAACGATCCCATAAAACAAAATCTTCATAATATCCTCAGTCAAAGGCAGGATGCTTTGATAAACCTCTTCCCGTTGGATATATTCATTCATTGCTTTTATATAAAATAAAATCGCTTCATTAGATAAGTTCGGGTCAACATATCCTTGTTCCTTCCCCTGGTTAAACAGATCGATAAAGCGGGGCAGGGCCTTTTCTGTATATATTTTTTCCATATAATTGATTCCGGAAGTATATTCCTTCATTAAATATTGATAAAAATCTTCATGAATTTGTTTGGCTGTTTCATTTTTCGTGAACATGAGATGTTTTATTTTTTCAGGGAAGGCCGTGTTGCTGGCCAGTATTTGTTCAAATTCATCCAATGCCTTATCTGTATAATAAACAAAAACCTCATGAATTAGATTATGTTTGCTTTCGAAGTAATTATATATCGTTACTTGAGATACATTTGCTTTTTTTGCTATTTCCCCAATCGAAATCTTTTGGACACCATACTCCATGAATAAAGCCAAGGCAGCCTCTAATATATTCAATTTTTTTTGTTCCCTGCGTCGTTGAAATCCGTCCATTTGTTTCACCTCAACCTTAGTTTAATTAAAAATATGTAATAGAACAATTAAATTAGTTCATAAACTATTGTCAGGAATTCTCCTTTTGTATATTATGTACTAAATCGGTTAAGATATTTCATATTTTTTCAATGAGGAAGAGGTGGATGAGGAATGTCAGTATTGAAAACAACGGATTTAACTAAAAAGTTTGGAAAGTTCACTGCTTTAAATGGTGTGAACATTGAAGTGAATAAAGGGGAGGTATTTGGGTTCATCGGTCCCAATGGTGCTGGAAAATCAACAACGATCCGTGTGCTGCTCGGGATTTTAAAAGCGACGGATGGGGAAGCGAAAATTTTTGGCAAGGATGCATGGAAAGATGCGGTTGAAATTCACAAGCGAATCGCGTATGTACCGGGAGATGTGAACCTATGGCCCAACTTAACAGGCGGGGAAGTCATTGATCTATTTGTTGAATTACGCGGGACGAACAATAAAAGCAGACGCGAAGAACTAATAAAAAAATTCGATTTGGACCCTTCCAAGAAATGTGGAACCTATTCAAAGGGAAACAGGCAAAAGGTTGCTTTGATCGCTGCTTTCTCATCTGATGCCGATCTTTATATATTGGATGAACCAACATCAGGTCTAGATCCATTGATGGAAAGGGTTTTCCAGGAATGTGTGATGGACGCGAAAAATGAAGGAAAAAGCATATTGCTTTCCAGTCACATTCTTTCTGAAGTGGAAAGGTTATGCGATAAAGTGGGCATCATTCGGCAAGGGCAAATAATTGAAACGGGAACATTGGATGAGTTACGTCATTTAACGAGAACGAGCTTGCTTGTCGAAACGAAGCAGCCTATTCCTGCTTTAGGGAATGTAAACGGTGTTCGGGATATCGTGATGAAAGACCAGGCACTTTCATTCCAAGTGGATACAGATGAGTTGGGTAATGTCATGAAGTATATAAGCCAGTTTGGAATTGTGAAATTGGAAAGCGCGCCGCCTACATTGGAAGATTTATTCATGAGCCATTATGAAGGTGTAAGGAAGACTTCAGATTCTGGGGCGGGAGGTGCGTTATAATGGCGAACCAGTCCTATCATAATACAGGAAGACTTTCCCGATTCATCGTACGGCAAGATCGGGTCCGGATCCCTGTTTGGATAATTTCCTTATCCGTCCTTTCCTTTATGGTTGCGATGGCATTCACCGATCTGTACCCGACTGGGCTAGAAAGGCAAACCATTGCAGAAACGATGAAGAACCCTGCAATGACAGCGATGGTGGGGAAAGGTTACGGCCTGGATGACTATACAAACGGAGCGATGATGGCGCATCAAATGTTACTGTTAACCGCTATGGCCGTGGGGATAATGAGTATTTTACTTGTTACACGCCATACACGCGCAGATGAAGAGGACGGCCGTATCGAAATGATCCGTTCTTTGCCGGCTGGACGATTGGCTAATTTATATGCAACCATTTCCGTATCGTTTGGAACGAATGCGTTAATCGCGATAATAATGGGTTTCGGGTTGTATGCTCTGGGAATAGAAAGCATGGATTTGGAAGGTTCCCTTATGTATGGAGCTGCGTTAGGGGCAACCGGTATTTTCTTCTCGGCAATAACGGCATTATTTGCCCAGCTTACCGAGAGTGCTCGAGGTACGATGGGTTACTCCATCACTGTATTGCTTCTCTCCTATCTTATTCGGGCGATAGGGGATGTCAGCAATGAAACACTTTCCTGGTTTTCACCATTGGGTTGGGTTTTAGCTTCAGAAGTATATGTGAATAATTATTGGTGGCCAATCATACTTACGATCGGTGCGGCAATCATATTGGTTGCCTTATCTCTATATTTGAATGCCATCCGTGATTTGGAAGCTGGATTCATTCCGGCTAAGCCCGGCCGGAAATATGCTTCATCGTTTTTAAAAAGTCCGCTTGGGCTCTCGCTGAGGCTTCAGCGTACAGGATTGATCGCCTGGGCAGCCGGGATGTTCATTTTGGGTGCATCTTACGGTTCCGTTTTAGGTGATTTGGATTCCTTTTTTACAAAAAATGAAATGATGGCCGAACTATTGACGCCAGTGAAAGGCTATTCGCTGACAGAACAATTCTTGACAATGTTGATGTCAGTCATCGCCATGATATGCACCATCCCGCCTTTAATGGCGATGTTAAAACTTAAAGGGGAAGAAAAAAAGAACCATACTGAACATTTACTGAGCCGCGCTGTATCACGTACAAGGCTTATGGGCAGCTATCTTATCATCTCCGTCATTGGCGGTTTTCTCATGCTTGCGCTTGCTGACATCGGTCTTTGGGCAGTCGGGAATTCAGTGATGGATGAAGGGGTTGCTTTCGGCACTATATTTAGTGCAGCGATGGTCTACCTGCCTGCGATGTGGATCATGATTGGTATCGCCGTGCTGTTTATTGGCTTTGCACCAAAATTATCCGGCTTGACTTGGCTTTACTTGACATACTCAATCTTAGTCGTTTATTTAGGGGGAATGCTTCAATTCCCGGAATGGATGGGAAAACTAACGCCATTTGGCCATATTCCGAAACTTCCTGTTGAAGATATGGACTTCATGAAAGTATCCATGCTTACAATCATAGCTATCTTATTATTGGCTGCAGGCTTTCTCGGATATAACAAACGGGATATCCGCGGTTGATGGTTCGACTATGATTCTATTATTGTTGCAAATTGTCTTCAGACTAAAGCCTGATTTCTTTGTTTTTATTTATACCACAAAAATACACCGTATTAATAGTAATCATAAATAAGTGTATATAGGGGAATTTCTACGGTGTTTAATCATTATATATATCCAGTGGATATAGTTACCAAAGTAGACAATGATTATCATAATTGATACTATGTGGATTGGTGATGCATATGAAAGTACATGAAATAACAATTAATAAAATTGAGGGTGAAGGGAACCGTTACATATTAGTTGACGGTGGAGGAGAGCCAGTCATTCCAGTAATTAAATACTTGAAGTATATGGATAACATAGGAAGATCAGTTAATACTTTACGATCTTATTGTTATCACTTGAAACTATATTTTGAGTATTTAGTGGAAAATGAATTATCCTACGAGTCCATTTCCATTGAAGATGTAGCTAAATTCATAGGTTGGCTAAGAACTTCTCATAAGTCAGAAAAAATCACTACGATAAGGCCAATTAACTCGGTTCGTTCTGAGAGAACAATCAACACTATATTAACCTGTGTAATGTCCTTCTATGATTTTTTAGACCGGCTGAACATGTATGAGAATGGATTAAAGGAAGCTAGCACAAAAAAGATTTCCTCACGCAATAGAAACTACAAACCATTTTTGCATCATATATCAAAAAATAGATTAATAGACAAAAATATATTAAAGATTAAAGAAACAAAAAGGCAGATAAAGACATTAACACAAGGACAAGTACAAACTATAAATGACAATTGTACTAACGTAAGAGATGAATTATTAATACGAATATTATATGAGGGTGGCTTACGTATAGGGGAAGCGATTGGGCTTGAAATCGAAGATTTTAATATTATAAAAAACACTATTAGAGTTAAAAAGTCAAAGACGGCTGCTGGTGAAAATAGAATCGTTTTTGTAAGCGAAGAAACGATGAATCTATTCCAAGACTACCTAATTGATTACCATGCAAATGAAGTAGACTCTAACCATGTATTCATAAAATTACAAGGTCCTAACAAAGGATACCCACTAAGCCGGAACACCATAGAATCGATGATTAAAAGAATCAGGAAAAAGACGGGAATAGATTTTACCCCTCATATGTTAAGACATACTTTTGCATCGGAACTACATGCGAAAGGTGTAGAAATTTCCGTCATACAAAAGCTATTAGGTCATGCACAGGTCCAGACCACCATTAATACATATGTACATATAAATGAAGATCAACTTCGCGAAAGTTACACTCAAGCAATAAAGAACAGAAACACCAAGAAAGAATAACAGTGAGAGAAGGATTTTATGCATATAGATACTTTTCGATTAGCTAAACAAGTCAGTTACATGATAGAAAATCTAACTGGTTATTGGGCCGAAGATGTATGGAATATAGAACAATGTCCTATCAAGTATTCAGGCCAGATGAAATTTAAGGCGAGAAATATGAATTTTGCAAAAATCAGCAATCCTAACATTCGGAACGAAGTAAAGTTTTATTTTTCAGTAAGACTACAAAATAAAACCTATCGCCATACATCTCTTTGGGACGGATATTATCCTGCCGTTAAAGCATTGGCTAAGTTTATATCTCTAAAATACCCCAATTCAATTTCGATTATCGATATCAACAAGGATAAATTTCTTTTAGAATACCGCACATTTTTAGCTTCGCGAAATTTGCCCATAGTTACTCACGGAAAAAACGCAATTGGTAATAAAGAATACATAAAAGCTTCAATATATATCAATCTCTATAATCAAATATACGAGTTTTTTTCAGATTATTATGATAATAGAACTGAAATTGAAAAAGACCGATGGGATGTCCGCAAATTACCCATTGATTTTAACCAGACTAGAGGTGAGTACACTATTTCTTTCGAAACGGTTGTCACACCGTTTCGAAAATGGGTTAAAAAATACCTGGAGCAACGAATGGTCATACAGCAAAACTTAAGTTTCGCTCGGTCAAGAAGTATACTCCCTCCCCTATCAGCATTTTTTAAATTTATCGCTGTAAGATATCCTGAATGGGATGACTTGAGTTTATTGTCACGTAATGACATCTTGTCTTTTATGGGGCATTTACGGACATTACCACTCAAAGGAAACAGCAAAAATACCATCGAAGAACAAATGAAAAACAGAATTAGAGTATATTTGTACGAAGTGCAAGCCTACGTATCTTATATCCAAAGGCTGGAATGGGATTTTGCACCCAAGAAGCCGATAAATCACTTGATTTTCCCGGAAGATTTTCCAAAGAAAGAACGGTTGAAAGCCGAAGATATCAAGTATATACCTGACGATGTCTGGGAACAGATTCTTGAAAACCTTTCTGAATTAAATGCTCATTATGTCCCAATTCTGTTAGTACTTGAAGCATCTGGGTTCCGTATATCCGACACCCTTTTATTGAAGAAAGACTGTCTAGAAAAGAAAAGTGACGGCTGGTGGTTAGTCGGAGATCAAAGAAAAGTGAACTATACTAATCATAAAATCCCCATCACTGATGATATAGCAGATGTAATACATGCTCAGGTCAAATTAATGGATACTGAATCATCAGATTCAAATCAAAGAGACCTCCTTTTTCCAAATATAGACGGGAGGAGAAAAAGTCTTCCGATTTCGGCAAAAGTGTTTAACGATAACTTGAACAAACTTACCCATCGTTGTCAGATTAGGGACAGTTCAGGAGAAATCTTTCATATAAAAAATCATGCCTTTAGACATAGATATGGAGTGAACATGATTAATAACGGGATGAACATCCTACACTTACAAAAGTTGATGGCTCATGCAAGCCCGGAAATGACATTAATTTATGCACAATTTCATGATAATACATTAAGGGACGAGTGGGAGAAAGCGCGATCTAAAGGGGCTGTGATGCTCTCTCCTAATGGCAACATTATTGAAGCAGATTTAGAAGGTCAGGCAAAAGAAAATGGCTTAGAACTTGAGTGGATACGACATAACATGGACTCTATTAGGTTGGATCATGGTTTTTGTATTAAGAGTCCAAAACTAACCTGTGACTTTTTGGAACAAACGTTGGAACCACCCTGCATAAAAAATAATTGTAGGAGTTTCCATGCGGACCATACATTCTTGAGTTACTACAAAGAGCAAATTTCAAAAATTGAATCTGATATTGAGCTTTACCAAAAATCGAATAGGCTCAGATCCATTGAATTGATACAGCCGAAGTTAAAACGTTATAAGGAAATTGCATCTTCGCTTGAGGCGGGCGATGGTATTTACGGTTTAAGCAAGGATCGTAGGGAGTATATGAAAAAAGAAAGAAATGAGGTTTAAACAACAATGGGCAATCAAAAGCCTGATGTATCTGGACTTATAAATAATGCGAAAGAAAAAAAGGAAAAAACACTAAAAAAAGTCGAACAGTCCATAAAACAAATGATCAAAACTCAACAAAAAATAAATTTCAATTCAGTATCAACACACGCTGGGGTTTCTAAAACCTACCTTTATAAAAGCCCAAATCTTAAAGAAAGGATTGAATATCTTCGTAGCCAACAGGAAGGTATATTGAGCATTAAACAAGTCAAAAGAAATGTATCAGAAGAATCTAAAGACGTGATAATTGCTAGTCTACGCAAGAGAGTAAAAGAATTAGAAAAAGAATGTCAGGAACTAAAAGATAAGGTTAAAATCAACTACGGCAAAATTTATAACAATATATAAACGCATCGGTACTGTTACTTGTACAACAAGTATGAGGAATAATCAAAAAAAGGGGGAACCAGTGTGTGAATAATGAATTTAAAAAGGCCATAAATTTACTGAAAAAAAAGGATAAAGAAACTTATCCAACATTTGCTTACTCTGTATTAGATAATTATATTCCTGGACAGGTTTATATGGATGAATTGAAGAAAACAGTTTTAATTGGAACTGATTCAGGTATTTTTGTTGTTGGTGGAGACGAAATGAACAATGGTCTTGACAGCGTATTTTTAGAAATTTATAGAAGCAGAAAAAATGATAAAAAGCGATTCACTTTGTTTTCTCCATCCAAAGAATGGAATCAAGTTATAAATAAGTTGTTTGGAAAAGACTTAAGACAAATGCATAGATATTCTTTTCATTTTAATAAGGATACATATTCAACAATAAATAAAGTAAAAGTTCCTAAAGATTTTATAGTAAAGAGAATAGATGAAAAAATAATTACTGAAAGTCTGGAATTTAATGAATCTTATTATAATGAATATTGGGGTTCAGTATCAAAATTTCTTGAGAATGGTTTTGGTTATTGTTTGCTACATAATGATACCGTTGTAAGTGAGTGTACAGCTATATTTAGTTCATCACAATTTGCTGAAATTGATATTGCAACTCAAAATAAGTATAGAAAAATGGGCTTAGCTCAAAATGTTGCAGAAATATTCATTGAACATTGTATTGAAAGAAATTTGAAACCCAACTGGGATTGTGATGTTAACAATTTTGCATCGATAAAGCTGGCTGAAAGATTAGGATTCGAAAATCCGATAGAATATTCATTATTCGTTAGAAGGTAAAAAGGACTTATTTCTCTAATGGGTGCGTTAGCTTAAGATCAGAGCTGTCTTTTAGGCAGCTTTTTCTTTATGCAACTATCGGGGCAGGATATTTGCATAAAGAAAAAGAAAGTAAAAGAGACTTATAATATAAGGAGCTATATCAATGATAAAAGGTTTATACGAAGCACATTTACCAGTAAGTAATTTAAATCGTTCAATTGTATTTTATGAAGGACTTGGTTTGCAATTTGATCACAAGGTTGATGACAGATTGGCTTTTCTATGGATTGAAAAAGATAAAAGTTGGTTGGGGTTATGGGAAACAGATAAAGTAGAAGTTGAGTATCATCCATCAATAAGACATATTGCTTTTCAAGTAACATTAGACGATTTAAAAAACTCTGTTGTTTGGCTTGAAAATAAAGGTTATAAGCCAAGAGAGGCCTTTGGGTTTGATCCTATTGAGCCTTTTGTAATGCCTCACGAAGAATATGCACATGCTAAAATTCATTTTAATGACCTAGACGGAAACAGTTTAGAATTAATTTGTAAACTAGAAAACCCGAAAAAAATTAAGCAACGTATGTATTTAAGTGAATGGGAACAAATAAACGAAATATAATTTGTATCTGAAATAATATTCACAAAATACTTCAACTAAAATTGCTTTACTTCAATAAGGAAGGTTGCTGAGGTAACCTTTTTCTTATGGCACTAACGGGGCAGGTTAGTTCCATAAGGATTACCTAAATATTAGATCTAATAGTAAAGTTGCGAATGGTGTTATCCATAAAAAAGTTTTTTTTGGACAGAATAAAAAGAAATAGGAATGAAAGAGGATCGGTATTATGGTTTCTTTTTTTAAACAAAAAGGACAAAAAAGCAAGAAGCAAAAGACAGACGAAAAAGATCAATCAATAAGTAAAATAACCCAAAATATTGACAGCTCTATAACAACCAATCTGGATATCGTGAAGCAAAAAACAGGAAGCAGCCCGGATATCATTATCCGAACGTTGAAAATCAGTCAAAATCCTCAAATTAAAACAACTATTTTGTATGTGCAGGGTCTGGTTGATAATCCAAGCGTTACAGACTTTTTAATTGAGTCCATCATGAAAAATCCTCATCTAAAAGAAAAGGTACTTCCACATGAAGCGCTGGAAGTGATCTCTAAAGATGTGGTTTCACTCGGCGGTGTAGAAACCGTCATGGACTGGGAAAAATTATTTTTGTCATTATTATCAGGTGATAGCATCATTTTTATTGATGGCATAAACATAGCCCTGGTTGCCAGTACAAAAGGGGGAGAAAGGCGTTCCGTTCAGGAACCAAGCACAAATTCGGTGGTCCGCGGGTCAAGAGAAGGATTTACGGAATCGAATGCAACAAACATAGCCCTGGTACGCCGCATCATTAACAGTCCGGATTTATGGATAGAGTCGATGAAAATAGGCACTGTGACAAATACGGATGTTTCCATTATGTATATAAATGGGATTGCAAAAAAAGGAATAGTCGAAGAGGTCAAAGAGCGCTTAAAAGGAATAAATATCGATAGTATTCTTGAATCAGGATATATTGAACAATTGATAGAAGATCAGGTCATGACCCCATTCCCTACCCTTGATCATACAGAAAGACCTGATAAGGTCGCTGGAGGTCTCCTTGAAGGAAGGGTAGCCATATTTGTTAACGGAACGCCTTTTGTCTTGTTGGTGCCTGCGTTATTTATTCAGTTCTTTCAATCTGTCGAGGACTACTATGCTCGCTTTGATATAGCCTCATCTATACGTTTTTTACGTATTTCTATTTTTTTATTTCGCTAATTGCCCCGGCTGCCTTTGTAGCAGCTACAACCTATCATCAGGAAATGGTTCCAACAGATCTGCTCATCATTCTTGCAGCGCAACGGGATCCCGTTCCTTTTCCGGCAGTTATCGAAGTATTCATTATGGAAATAACATTTGAAATCTTACGAGAAGCAAGCCTACGGATGCCCAAAGCCATTGGGGCGACTATGTCCATTGTTGGTGCTCTGGTGATTGGGCAGGCGGTAGTTCAGGCTGGACTTGTATCACCGGCAGCGGTCATCATCGTATCGATCACGGCCATTGCAAGTTTTGCGACCCCTGCCTATTCCATCGCAATTTCTGCTCGCTTGCTGCGGTTCGTATTTATCATTTGCGCAGGTACAATGGGTTTTTATGGTTTGATTTTAGCTTTGTTTGTCGTCGTAGTTCATTTATGTAGCCTACGTTCATTCGGAGTTCCTTATATGTCACCACTAGCTCCACTTAACCCGGAAGGACTAGGCGATACATTCTTCAGGAGACCAATGTGGGCGTATAAAGACAGACCCAAATTTTTAAGCTCCAATAATAATTTGAAAAGGGAAGGCGATAATCAAAGGCCACTGCCTCCTAAATCACGTGGAATGAAGACTTCTAACATGAAGAAGGGTGACGGCACTGAATCGTGACATGCTTTTACAAAACGGGTGAGTTAGCTGAAGATCAGAGCTGTCTTTAAAGCAGCCTTTTCTTATGTATGGAACCATCGGGGAAGGATAGTTTCACAAGCACAGTGTATTCGGACTGTGACTTGAATTTTTTCATTGTCTGAATAATAACAAATTAAAATAGGAATAATAAAAATTCTGCAATTTATTAGAAGTCTTATGTTTAATGAAAATTTTTCAATTTTATCAGCTGTTTATTGATATTATGAGAGGTGCTAAACCTGTTTTTAGTTAAAATAATTTCACTTTACATACTTATATTTCACTTTATTACTGCATCTATTTATATCTTTCGTTACTTTTCCCTTTAAGGGGAACTCGAGGTGATATTAATGTATGATACATGGGTTTATAAAAATTTCATCAATACAGGGTACTTCGTGATCGTAGTGATTGTCGTATGGATAGTACTATTCGTTCTCTTTATTAATTTTGTAACTAAAAAAGAATAATTCGTTATTTCATGGACTCCTATCTGCACAGTTTGTGTCTACTGTGTATTAACATAACATTAAAAAGGGATCATGTTTATCGCTCTGATAAATCCATGATCCTTTTGTACGTTGTATGGTGCAAATTAAAGAATAAAATCAAGCAATATTAAACATAAAATATACCACATATTAGGCTTCTCTAAGGCTTGATACAGGGCTTTGGAGTTCCCGGGAAAAAAAGCTTAACATTACTATGCCACCGAACTGGATTTACTATTCAAACAGTTGTCAGAACACACGAAAATCCCCGCAAGATTAGGCAATATCATTGGGGGGCTTCGTGAAAATAAAAAACTATGAGTGGACTATATCCTATGCCCATAGTGAAAAATGTGTTACTCACTATACACAAAAAAATAGGCCCCATACAGAATTAACTGCAGGAGGATGATGGATTCCATAAAGGACACTGTATCTATATATTCCCGGATAACAGAAAATATGTCCCTACTACAGAGAGTTAATGATTGGTTTTCTCTAAAAATACTAACCGGGTCCCTTGGGACGAACAGTTTAGGTGTATCAAAAAATATGCCACCGAACCCAATTTATTATTCAAAAGCTCCGCAAGATTAGGGGGCTTCGTTTCATACTTTTCCAATGCAAAAAAATGTGATGAGAAAATTCCAACAAATCTTCCGGTATTGTTTTTTGTTTTTCTATTTCCAGCATCTCCGTCAAAACCTCCCCTTTAGTGATCACCTTTATAAACCACAATTTTAGACTTTGATCGATGACTATCCTGGGACTAGTCATTCACCTAATTATTCTAATACTCTGACATCAACAGTTCCCAAATTATAAGATACCCTCAAAAGAACTAACTATTAAACGTAATGTTTTGAGGGTAAAGATAACAAAAGTGGAGGCGAATTGTCTTGGCTATAATAGATATTGACCAATTGCTTTTAGCTACTGAAGAAATTGGCGAAGAGTCAATTCCATTCCATCTCGATACATTTGACATTGATGAATTATTAGATAAAACGGATAACTGGGAAAAAAGCATCCCCTCAAAAAGGAGGATAAACATGACAACAAAAGAAAACAGATATCAAGATCTTCCTGAAGAATGGATTGAATTAGTAAAAAAAGCAATGAAATCAAATATAACTAAAGAGGAATTTAAGAAATTTTTAGAAGAAAAATTAAGAGTCAATAAAGACTAACTATTTTTAAATTCTCTCGAATAATCAGAACAGTTTTTATATGTGGCCCCAATATTAAAAAAAGGAGACTGCAACATTTGGAGAAGCGATATAAGATCTTTATAATGGCCTAATTGGTGCTATGGTCGATTGTTTTTAATTAACCATACTCATGTTTTGTATGGAAAGTTAGAAAAACGAAAACCCCCTATCCAAAAGGACAGGGGGTTTTCGGGGTAAATTAAGTGTTTTATTCAGATTTTTGGGCTGAAAATGCACTTTGCACTTGGCTTACTGCTGTTTGAGCTTGCGCAATCTCATTAAAAGCTTGTTTGATTGCTTCTTGAGCTAAAGTTGGGTCTGAAGATGATTTCTCA
>NZ_JVPL01000177.1:0-35299 GCF_001054655.1 Bacillus sp. 220_BSPC | reverse complement strand
TTATGAATAAGTTCAACCTGAAGGCAAGAATTCGCCAAGCGAATCCCTATAAGAAAATGGCTAAAGCCACCCATGAGCATAAAGTCGTTCCAAACCTCTTAAACAGGAAATTTAACCAAGGAGAACCTAGGAAAACTTTTCTTACGGATATCACTTACGTCTATTGGGGTTCTGGACAGCCAGCTTATCTTTCTTGTGTCAAAAACGCTGTTACACGGGAAATCGTTGCCTATCACTTATCCAGAAGCCTCAAGATGACATCGTCTATCGGACATTGGAAAAACTCGCCGATTCACTAGATGAACTGCTTCATCCTGAAGCGATGATTCATTCAGATCAAGGCGTTCATTATACACACCCTGAGTTTCAACGGCGAGTAAAGAAACTAGGACTCATACAATCTATGTCCCGGAAGGGAAATTGTTGGGATAATGCCCCCATGGAATCATTCTTTGGCCATTTTAAAGATGAAGTGGATTATTCAGTGTGTCAAACATTTGAGGAGTTACACCTCATCATTGAAGAATACATAGAAGAATACAATACAAATCGTTACCAATGGAGCCTAAATAGAATGACTCCCGCACAATACGGGAGCCATCGGTTAGCTGTATAAACTATAGGTCTTTTTTTAGACTGTCCATTTTATAGAGCACAGTTCAGGAAATTAGAATGGATGTGTTTTGGCTTTGAATTAATGAATTCTACAATACGATATTAAACATTCACTACTGTATAGTTTTATCGGCAGAGTCGATTTTATATTAATATTATTATCTATTACCAAGGTGTACCGATAAGAACGAAAATCAACCAGGCTAGTCCTGGTCCAACTACAATGAAGAGACCAGCAATCATTAATAGTTTCCTGAAGAATAGACGCTCATTTACCCCTTGTACGTTTGCCATAATTAGCGCCCCGTTTGTAGAGAAAGGACTAATGTCAACTACACTGGCAGCTACAGCAAGTGCTGAAACTACACCGATGGATGACATGGTAGGATCCTGTAAGATTGGCGCTGAAAGTGGAATAACCGCGGTCAGGAAACCTGCTGTAGAAGCAAATGCCGAGACGATACCTCCAACATATGAAGCCATAAGAGCTGCGAGTACAGGGTTCCCTACACTTGCAATCTGTTCAGTCATGTAATCCATCGTTCCAACCTTTTCCATAACACCTACATATGTCATGATACCCGTTACCATGATCATTACAGACCATGGCATTTGTTTCATGATTTGGGTTTGTTTTGAAGGTGCCATTAATCCAAGAACCAGACCAATCATCAATGCCCCAAAGCCCATGTTCATTTGGAATGCAAGGGCCATTGTGATAAGAAGACCGATACCGAAAAGTGTCGCGATTTGATACCATAAAGCTCCTTGGTCTTCTTTTTCGTTAGGAACACTTACATCATTGCCATCAATTGTGGCGGCCATCTGAAATTGGGCGCTTGTAGTGTGCTTAAGTAAACGAATTCCCCCGAAAGCTATAAAAATTACGATTGAAATGAGTACATAAAAAACAAAAGTGTTGAAGAAAAGCATGATAGGTGAATGTGGGATTTTCTCCGAACTCATGATACCGTTTACAACCAAGCCGAAGATATTGAGTGGTGAGAAGGAACCCGCATACATTCCAGTAGAAATCAAAGTGCCCATCAGGATTGGATTAATCTTATGCTGGTGAGCTAACCGTAAAGCAATTGGGAATAAAATAGGGCCCACTGCAACTGTTGAAGCTCCAACTGCCGATAACATCGCTGCAAGTGAAAATAATACCCAAGGCAGGAGGCCAACGTTACCTTTAACCAATTTGAGTCCCCCGGAAATAATTAAGTCAAGGGTACCGTTGTTTAATGCGATTGCAAACAAATAGGTGACCCCTGTGAGGAGAATAAACATATCAATGGGAAAAGCGGCATAGATATCCTCTATCGCTAAACCACTAACATAGGTGCCGACAACAAAAGCAGCAACCATTCCTAAGATACCCATGTTGACAGAAACAAAGGAACCGATAATGAACATGGCTAAAAGTACAAAAATTGTAATAAGTTCTAAACTCATTTTATTCGCCTCCTAAAGTGTGCTACCGTTGTGGCTGACCAATCTGGTAGTGAAAAGCTGCTACATTCCAAGTCACAATATGGAAATGGAGACTGTCTATAGATTTTTATGCCTTCAAGAAAGTGTAAATTTCTTACTAACCTGAACAAACTATCAAATATGTAATCTTAATCATTACTCTCTACATGACCAGCCTCTGCACAGTGTTCATAACATTCGTTTATCTGCCGTTAGTTATAAAACGCTTACATTCGGTAAAAAAACAACCCTCACCCTAATAACATACCGTTCATAACAAAGGAATTTGACTACTCTTACCAATACATTTCATATTCTTATAACTTTATATCTGTAATCCTCACTAAATCTCTAATATTTTTTAAAATTAAAAATATTCTGTTTAATCAATATATAATTCATCCATTTACTTCCAAAAGTCAACATTTAAAAAAATCTTCAAGATCTTTTGTAGGACCTTGTTTACAGCTATGTAAGCCTTATTTCATTTATACATGGCTGTAAACGGAGATTGGCCTATGACTTGTACTGTTCGTAACACTTACTCCAGCTTTCTTTAAACTACTTGGACAAGAGAGTAGCACCTCAATAACAAAAACTGTATTAAAGCAATAACTCCATCCCATTGAAACTGAAGCCAGAAATAACCCCAAACACCTGATATCTGAAGAATAATCTAAGTTCTGTCACCATTATTAGTGCAGAGTTCAATGCTATTAATTAGAGGGTAGGTTGAACAATATTACTAGTATTTAAATCTTGGATTCCATCTATAACTCTATCACCAACTTGAGTGGTGCTAGAAGTCCCACCCATATCTGGTGTCAATACGTCTGCTTCAATCATCACTCTTTCAATGGCACTTAAAACCCTTTTACCCCAGTCCTCGTGACCGAAAAAATCTAACATCTGACTAGCGGACCATATCGAAGCCAATGGATTAGCTATTCCTTTTCCAGCGATATCAGGTGCGGAACCATGAATTGGCTCGAACATGGATGGATACTCTCGTTCTGGATTGATATTTGCACCTGCTGCAAGTCCTAGTCCCCCTGCAATGGCGGCTCCTAAATCAGTAATGATATCTCCAAATAAATTGGAAGTGACAACCACTTCAAATCGCCATGGTTGCTTCACGAAGAACATGGCAGCAGCGTCCACTAAATATGAATAAGTTTTCACATCAGGATACTCTTTTGCTACTTCGTTAAAGACCTCATCCCAAAAAACCATAGAATAATTTAATGCATTTCCTTTACTAATGCTTGTCAAAGATCTTCCCTGTTTTCTTGCTTCTTCAAAGGCATAGCGAATAATCCGTTCAGTACCTATTCGTGAAAATATACCAGTCTGCAAGACCACTTCATTAGGCTGCCCTTTAAATAACCAATCACCGGCTCCTGCATATTCGCCTTCACTATTTTCGCGGATGACTAACATATCAATTTGTTCACGACTTACATCCTTTAACGGACAGGGCGCTCCTTCTAGAAGTGTAATCGGGCGTATATTTACATACTGATTAAAGCCTTTGCGAATTTTTAGTAATAGGTCCCATAAGGAAATATGATCAGGAACACCTGGATACCCGACTGCTCCTAAATAAATGGCATCATAAGCCTTTAGCTGTTCTAATCCACCTTCCTCCATCATTTTTCCATGCTCAAGGTAATATTCACAGCCCCACGGAAAATAGGTGAATTGAAATTCAAACGATCCGTCCAGTTCTGCTGTTTTGTTTAATACCTTGATTCCTTCGGTCAATACTTCCGGCCCGATTCCATCACCGGCAATAACGGCGATTTTATATGGTCTTTTCATCGTTTTTCCCCTATCTAATTCGATTACTGGAGCCGCCATTTAAGAAAATGGCGGCCAGTTCCACGGGATTCTTACTTTTCTAACGGTTGATTAGTTCTTAATTATTAATACTTCCCTGATAACAAGGCTCCAGCATTCGGAACTTCCGTATTAAGACCTAATTGCTTAAGTATCTTATAAACCGTAGCAACTCCAGCAGATAGAACCGGTACCCCTAAACGATCCTGCACTTCTTGAATGGCTGGAAGAGAAGGCATCTGAACGCATGCCGATAATACCACAGCATCTGCACCTTCAATATTCAAATGATCTGCATGCTCAATCAGGTTCATGGGATTTAAACGGCCAACTTCGAGGTTGTCTGCCACTTCTAAACTTATAGAATCGATGACCTCAATACCAGCCGCATTCAAATATTCAATAACGGTTTTCGTAAGGGGCTTCATATACGGTGTAATGATAGAAACCCTTTTTGCACCTATAGTGTTTAAACCTTCAATTAATGCACCCGCACTGCTGACGATTGGAGCTGCCCCACCATTTTCCTCGGTCGTCTTCCCTAGGCGTTCTTCAGAGATCTCGTGGTATCCAGGACCTTGACACATGATGGCAACCAAACAAGCATATGCCAAAACATCACATCGAGCGTCAGAAAGTTCAACCGCACAACGATCGCTATCCACGTCCATTTTTTTCAACTCTTCTGGATTAACATGCATCATGCGCATACGTGATGAATGGAATGTGAATGTTTCTTCCGGTTCTACCTGCATCCTAGAATGAAGCATGGCTGGAATTTCTGTTTCCATTGTGGTATTTGAACTTGGTACGATAAGACCTACTCGATAATTTTTGCTCATGTTTGTTCCTCCTAAAAAATTTTATATTTGTTGGATCATGCTTTTACTTTGTGGTAATGACCTTTTAATTCACGAGTGGTCAAAGGCTCCACTAATTCTACACAATTAAGGAGGGAAGGAAGATCGATTCCTGTATCAATCCCCATTTCATGTAGCATGCATACTACATCTTCCGTAGCAACATTACCTGCCGCTCCTGGGGCAAAAGGGCATCCACCAAGTCCACCGATGGAAGTGTCAAAACGTGTGACCCCTACTTGAAGAGCCGCTATAATATTCGCCTGGGCAAATCCATATGTATCATGGAAATGGGCGGTGATCATCGCTTTCGGTTGCCCCTGTGAGATCTGATTGAATAAATCATGAACTTGTGCTGGATTTGCACGGCCGATTGTATCACAAACCACAATTTCATCCACGCCTAAACTGTCAAATTGGCGAATGATTTCCAATACTACATCTGGATGTACCTTTCCTTCAAAAGGGCACCAGAACGAAGTTGCGATATTAAATCGGATAAACATGCCATATGCTTTTGCCTTCTCAATGACACTACTAAATTTAGTGATAGACTCTTCTCTGGTCATTTTGACATTTTTCAAATTAAAGCTGTCACTTGCACCCACTACAATCGAAAGGGCATTTACCCCATTCTCAACCGCCCGGTCATAGCCTTTTTCATTCGGAATCAGGGCCATGTACTGCACATTACTTTCACGTTCCATTCCTCGGAGCACTTCTTTAGCGTCCTTCATTTGGGGTACATACTCTGGATGTACAAAGGAAGTCGCTTCCATTCTTTTAATGCCGGTTTTGTTTAACGCATTAATTAAATCAATCTTTTTTTCTGTCGAGATAAAATTCGCCTCATTTTGAAGGCCATCCCTTGGTCCAACTTCAATTATCTCTACATTCTTTGGTAAATACATGGTTCATCTCCTTTCTGACTTACGAGATACCTAGTTTCTTAGCTAGATAGGGCTCTAAACCGCCAAGCGTCACCATTTCTATTAAATGTTCAGGGAGTTTTGTTCCTTTGTATTCTGTCCCTTGCGTGTGGTTAATGATTCTTCCAGCCAAAAGATCTACTTCAATCTCATCCCCTTCTTGAATGACAGAGGTGTTCACCATTTCCACAACCGGCAGTCCAACATTGATAGAATTCCGATAAAAAATACGTGCGAAGGAGTCTGCGATTATCGCCCCTATTTGGAGATGCTTCAATACCATTTGTGCCGTTTCCCGACTGGAACCTGAGCCGAAATTATTTCCTGCAACCAGTATGTCACCGGGCTGAACCTTTTTAGCAAAGTCAGGATCAATCGCTTCCATGGCATGCACGGCCTGTTTTTCTACAGGCAAACTCATGTATTGTCCCGGTGAAATAATGTCAGTATTAATGTTGTCACCATATTTCCATACACGACCTCGAATGATGACTGACATTACACTCTAACCTCCTTTGGTAAGTATTTACGCGGATCAGTAATTATCCCCTCGATTGCAGTAGCAGCGACCGTTGCAGGAGACCCTAAAAATACTTCCCCTCTTGGAGAACCCATTCTTCCCCTGAAATTCCGGTTCGACGATGACATGACTACCTCGCCTGCCCCGATGACTCCGCTGGTGAATCCTCCACAAGCGCCGCAAGAAGGCATGTTTACAAAGCAACCCGCTTCCGTCAAAATATCGAGAATTCCTTCTTTATTCGCCTGCATCCAAATGTGCTGTGAGGCTGGTACCACGAGGCAGCGGATATTTTTAGAGACCTTTTTCCCCTTCAGGATTTGGGCAGCAATCCGCAAATCCTCTAATCGACCATTCGTACAGGAACCTAAATATACCTGATCCACTGCTTTCCCTTCTACTGCACTGACAGGGTGAACATTATCGACTTCATGCGGACAGGCTACCTGAGGTTCCAAATCAGAAGCATTAAAATGTAAGGTTTTGATAAACGATGCATCATCATCACTCTTGATCATATCTAGTTCTTCGAGAACACCTTTTGAGCGTAAAAAATCCGCAACTGTTTCGTCTGGTTGTATCAGTCCTGTTTTCGCACCTGCTTCCACTGCCATATTAGATAAAACCAAGCGTTCATCCATAGACAAGCCTCTAATGGCACTACCGGAAAATTCAATAGTTTGATACGTTGCTCCTGCATGTCCAATCTCTTTGATAGTTTTAAGTACCAGATCTTTGGAGTACACACCCTGAGGCAATTTGCCATCCCATACCACTTTGATGGTTTCCGGAACCTTTAACCAGGTTTCGCCTGTCAACAAAACCCCAATCATTTCAGTGGAACCAATACCGGTTGCGAATGCTCCCAGCCCCCCCGCCATACATGTATGGGAATCTGTGCCAAGTATCAATCTTCCCGGACGGACATGACCGTGTTCTACAATCACCTGATGGCAAGGACCTTCGTATTCGTAGTAATATGGAAGTTCCTTTTGTCGAGCCCAATCCCGAGTGAACTTCAGAATATCCGCTTGCTGGACGGTCGCTGGAGGAGTACAGTGATCAGAAACCACGACAACCTTATCTTTATCAAATAATTTCCCTCCTAGACGACGGAAACCACCATCTACTAGCCAGGGTCCCAGCAAATCGTGCATCATCGCGATATCTACCTTGACCCAAACAATCTCGCCTGCTTTCACGTCAGGCTGTCCAGAGGCTCTTGCCAAGATTTTTTCCGACATAGTCATTCCCATTAGCGTTCAACCCCTCTTTAGATAATGCCTTTTTCCTTTAGGCTTCTGATTTGTTCTTCCGATATACCGATTTTCTCCGATAACACTTCATTCGTATGCTGACCTAGTTTCGGGCCTGCCCATTCGATATTACCAGGAGTTTCACTCATTTTAGGCACGATTCCGGGCATTTTTAATGGCCCTATTTCATCTACATTAACTTCTTGAATCATTTGACGAGCTTGGTAATGCGGATCGTTCACAATGTCCTCAATGGAATAAATCGCACCGGCTGGAACCTTTGCGTCATCTAAATGATTCATGACTTCATCGAAAGGCATACTCTTGGTCCATTCTTCGATTAATGCATCTAAGAAGTTCGCATGTTCTGAACGTTTCGAGTTATTTTCAAAACGAGTATCCTCCGCTATATCACTCCGCTTCATTGCATGCATAAGACGTTTGAATATAGCATCACCGTTAGCTCCAATAACCACATATTTTCCATCACTACATAAATACGTGTTGGATGGAGTAATTCCCGGCAGCGTACTTCCTGTTCTTTCACGAATGACTCCGGCACGGTCAAATTCTGGAAGAGTACTTTCCATCATGCTAAATACAGATTCATACAAGGCAACATCGATTACTTGTCCTTCTCCAGTTCCGTTCACATCTCTGTGATGGACGGCCATCAATGCTCCAATGACCGAGTATAGTGCAGATAATGAATCACCAATGCTAATCCCTACACGTGTAGGGGGACGGTCTGGATAACCAGTTATGTAACGAAGCCCACCTAGTGCTTCACCGATTGAACCAAACCCTGCCTTATCACGATATGGGCCATCCTGTCCATACCCTGATACACGAATCATAATTAGACGCGGATTGATGGCCTTTAACTCTTCATAACCCAACCCCCACTTTTCCATAGTTCCCGGTCGGAAATTTTCTATTAAAATATCAACTTCTTTTACAAGTAAACGAATCAATTGCTGACCTTCGGGCTCACGTAGGTTAATCGTGATTGATTTTTTATTTCGCGATTGAATATACCACCAAAGGCTGGTTCCATTCTCGACTACTCTCCATGTTCGGATCGGGTCGCCTGTCTCAGGAGTTTCGACCTTAATTACCTCTGCTCCAAATTCCCCTAATAGTCTAGATGCGGAAGGCCCAGCTATCAATTGTCCCATTTCTAGAACTCTTAATCCCTCAAGTGCTTTCTTTGCCATATCAAACATCCCCTGAATTAAATATTTTTATTTATGTAAATCTATATTTCTTCTGAATTTCGATACATACGTTCTTATGATTAAATCTTTCATTAAGTAAGCGATTTCATTTTTTAATTCTACCCTCATCATTGTAGACTGTCAACGGTTAACATTAAATTTTCTGACTTTTTATTTTTTTATTTTCTTTATTATTAATTCATCTTATTTAATTCCTTCACCTTAGATATTGACATGGTGTGAAGGTGTATATCATAGTTATACTGTTCTAGCTTTTGATTTACACATGAAGTATAGTAAACTAATTGTAAGCAAATATTTATGCGAATCGTTAATGCAAAAGCCTTTTACCATGAAGCATTCAATTAAGAAGTTTACAAGTAGACAAGGGAAAATTCGGGAGCCCTCTAAAATACATAAAAACTTTATCCAGTAAATTTTTCAAATACATTAATTAATTAATGAATCAAAGTATAAGTTAAAGTTATTTTTTTATCCTAGGGGGATTGTTGTGAGGGAAATTAAGAAAACTGAACCGCTTCATAGCCAGGTTTATACTATTGTTAAAGAAATGATTTTGGAGGGAAAATACCAGCCCGGTGAACGACTAGTCGAAACCAAGGTGGCAGAATTCATTGGGGTAAGTAGGGGGACAGTTCGCGAAGCGTTTCGAATGCTTACAAAAGATGATATGCTGGTCCAAGATGGTAATGTCTTATTGGTTTATAACCCTACTACTCAAGATATTTTAGATATCTATGAATGCCGGAAAAGTCTTGAATCACTATCAGCAAAGCTAGCGGCAACTAATATCACAGAGGAACAATTAAACGAATTAGAACATATTATTCATGAATCCAAGGAAGCCCTGAATAAAAATGACAAGAAAAAGCTCACACTCTTAAATCAACAATTTCATGATATCATTGCATGTGCATCTCTTAATAAGCAGCTTATTAAATTATTTGAAGTAATTAAAACAAAAGTACTCTATATTCGGAACTGTATCCTTAAGGAACATACCGATAGCTTTCCTGATCTGGTCGACGATCACATCCAAATTTATTTCGCTCTTAAAAATCGAAATCCTTTAAAAACCGAAGAAAAAATGGGTGAGCATATCCAAAGAAGCTTAAAGGTTGCCCATTCAGCATTAAATGAGCAAATGGATTTAAAAGACAAGTAAACTATATTACCTTGGGATCCCATGCTAAATGAAAAGTTATTTCAATGGGAGCAATAATACAAACGAACTCTATTTAAAACTTCGGTCAGTTTTACTCTAATGTAAAGCTGCCTTTTTTGTATGTCTTTATGTTCCACATATTAACCATATTTTTCTTCGTACTGCTATCAGATCTGTTAGATTTACATATCATTCTACAGTGTCAATTACTCTATCCGCGTCGTTTAACAACCTTCTTCCTTAGCTCTTGAATTTTACTTCATGATGGTTTTAATAGGATCGTAAAGAAAGAGTAAGAAGAACCTTTACCCAAGAACTCGAATTTTATTCTTTAAGTTATAAATAATTCAAAGCACTGTAGGCAAATTAAAATACAGGCGTATATTCTAACGAGGTTTATGGTACATTACAAAAATAGATTTCTTCTTTTGATAGCTTTTTTAAGCTATCCATAAAAAAGAACCATGAATTTGACTTTTCTTATTTATTCTTATCTCTTTTATGTCTATAGAGTGGTATTTATTGAGGTCCCCGTAGCATATCTAAGACCACTTAAATAAAAAAATGAATCAGGAAGAAATTAAGCAGCATTACCTGATCCATTATTCTAATTTTATTTCCTTTATTGAATTCCTTTTATCTAGTTAAATAAAGAATTAAGTTAGGAGTTATAATTTTTATTAAGTTCTGTTTGTTTGCATTTAATGTTGTACGTTTTAATTCATTTGTTAATCGGAAAAACTCTACCTTATTTCGGTTTTTCAATGAGTCATCGATTTGTTTTTCAATTTGGACTTTCCTGTAATCGGCAAGGGCTTTTTTAAGTACATTTCAGCGATTACTTCAGGTTCCAGTAGCGTTTCAGGCAATTGCTTCTCCATAAGAAACCAACTCCTTTACCTTTTTTCTATTATACTGAGTACCTTGAGGATTATTATTATTTTGTAAAGTGCTTGTCTGGCTCCTTTTTCTATTTTTCATCGGAATTATCACACCGGGCAAAAGATCTTTAATAAAAGGATAGTTGTAACTATCCTTTCTCTGTGCCTGATTTTTTTGACCGCTTATCAAAAGTAATCCTCAAAGTTCAATAAAATGGCCTTCATGGCTTGGCTTGAGTTTCCCTTTTCTTTAATCCTTTTTAGAAAGTCCATGAACAAAATCACCAGTAAATCCTCGACCTTCAACTCTTCATCCATCAAGTATGGGGAAATGTCATGCAGGAATACCTCACCCCGGTAAATCTCCGACTTACCCTTTTTTCAATCATCGGCCGTTCCAGGAATTTTTTCTTGGAAGAAATCAAAAAGGGACAGAGCTGTTCATATTTGGCCCCTTTTTTCACTTGTTCCAGAAAGTCAAAATACAGGAGGGCAATCAGATGATAAAGTGTCAGGTTTTGCGGAGCCTCTTCGAACAAATCCTTCATGTCTTCAACGAATACCTCCCCCCTTAAAAATTCATAATAGGGTACCTCAATTTGCAGATATCGATATTTAGGCAAGAAGAAATCAAAAAAACCCTTTTTTTCCTTTGTCCCATAAACCAGCTTGTTCGATAAAAGGTTGAATTGACTATAGGATTTCTTCAATGGAACCCCCTCTTTCTAGCCAGGCAACGGTATGATGGATCATGCAATAGGCAACCCTCCGATCGGACAGGTCCTTCAAGATGGCGACTTCATGCAATCCCCCCCTTTCGCCGTATTCCGTTTCCAGCAAGTAGGTGTGCATATATTCCTTCGTGTCCGTATAGTCCATTGCATAATTCACATCCTTCCATCTAGTCAAACCGAACCTTAGCAATAAGGTATTGCAGGCCGTTTGGGTCAAGGATTTTCCCGTTTTTTGCTTATATATCGGATTTAACGTTTTGCAAAGGGTCCGGAGCTTGACCTTCATGACATAGTCGACAGGGAACTTAATGTCATGCTGCTTGTCTTTCCTAACCTTCCTCACCGACGTTATTTGGTGCGAAGGACCTCCGGAAGATGTTTTTTGAATAGCTTTTGGTTTTGGATCCATTTTCTTCATTTCCTCGAAAAAAGGGTTCAATGATGACATCCCTTCCCTCCTCTCTCCTCTCATTCTGTAAAAATGGAAACATATCTTAGGGTCACTTTGCCAGTTTTCCACTTTACTAACAATATAGTGGGGAAGAGGTCACTTTAGAACTGGTGAATGTATAAGCTTCCTTTACCATGGCGATACTATTTAGCAAGAATATTAAATTGCGAGGGATATATATGCTGAAAAAGAACAAAAAGGATATGGAAATAAAGAAACAGTTTGCGAAACTATTGGAACAGGCGGGTAAAAAGGCTGGAGGAAAAATTGTAAAGGTAAAGATAAAGTAAGAAGAAAGCGAAGGAATGGCATTCTGACTTTTATTACGAGCCTAGAGTATTTGCTCAGCAAATTGTCCCTTCTACCCGAAAGCGCTCCTGTAAGTTCTTGAGGTTGCATCAAGCAACCGTCAAGCAGGCTCGATGCCTGCTGCTCTAAATCGAGAAAAAACGGATGTTTTTTCTCCATGCGTGAACACCACCAGCTGACGATCCAGCCGGTGTGCCTCCTTTTATTGGTTGTTTCCTTCAGTGCTTTTTCTCAAGGTACTCAGTCACTAGAGGGGGGGCATCCCCCCCTCTACTTGTCCAATTTCTTTTTTCAAAAATACCCCTTTTCTTTTAAGCTAACATATTGACCCGTATGGGAAACAATCAAATGGTCTAAAATCTCAATCCCTATAATTTTCCCTGCTTCCGCCAATCTCTTTGTGACTTCAATGTCTTCCATACTCGGGGTTGGATCACCCGATGGGTGGAAAAGGACATGTTTCTCCTTGGTAAGTTCGGTTATACCTAACTTATCCATTTTTTTTGATTATATTTTAAAATAAAGTTTGATCAAATTGATATTAAAAACTTTGGTAAACGAAAAGAAAGAGCGTGTTTTGAAAAAAGATTGACCAAAACAACGCTCTTAATATATTGAATTGAATGATTCTTTTACAAAATTGTTTGATCATTTTCCATACTTCTTAATGAACTACGCACCCGTTAGTTTAAGTACAAATCTTCACAATCTTGCTAAGCTGCCACTGTTACTTAACTAAGAAAAAACACATTAGTTGGCAATTTTCGGCTTACAGAAATAAGCCTTATAATTGAAATAAATTACATAGGGCATATTAACTTTAAAATGGGAGGTCCTATATGAAAATAAAACGTTTTATTATGATAATGCTTTTAGTTTCTAGTTTCACAATAAGTACTAGCGTATTATATTGAATAAGAAGCTGCATAAAACCCCACTTATAGTTAGGGTATTATAATTAGAAATATAAACCTTCGAAACCTTCCCTTTCTAGTGCAGAATAGGTGGAAGGTTTTGAAGGTTATTTGTGTTTTTTATGCTTACATGTAGTTCATTCATATCGTTAACAGCAGCATAAAAGACTTCCTTTACATCGAAAATATTTTTTCTTTCTAACTCCTCATAAAGCCATGATTCATTTAAATTCCTTGAATATAGGACTTTTTCAAAAATCTCTCCATCAATAACAACTGGTACATCAATTCCCTTATTAAAAACATCCGGTTGTGGTAGAATATGTTCGACGCGTGCAACTTCCTTTTCAGGATACAATTTAACAGATAAATTTCCATTTGCTTCAACTATAGCTATTTCAACATCCTTTACATTAAAAATTTGTTGTTCTCTTAACATCTGTAAAATGGTATCAATCGAATACTGTATTTTTTTCATTTTGTTCACTGAAAATTGTCCTTGATAAATGACCATTGTAGGTTCAAATGTTAACAAACGGCCTATTTTACGATTTTTAATTTTCCAAGTTGCAACTAATTTCTGTAGTAAAGCTATTGCAATAATGGCAATCGCTGTATATATATGATTAATCTTTGGGTCTGCAATATCCGCACCAACTACAGCACCCAAAGTTAAAATGACTAAAAAATCAAACACCGGCAATTCACCTATGGAGCGTTTCCCCATATAAAGTGTTGCAAATAGTGCTAGTGGCAAAATGGTGACAATTCGGCCTAAAACTTTTAATATTTGTAATGCATATTCCATAATATCACCTCATATAGGGAACTTTACAATTTAATATATATCATTAGATAAGAGAGAAAAACGCCCAAAAAAAGGCGTTCAAATTAATCATCCTTATTGATTTTACCGTCGTTCCCCTTATCAATACCAGTAGCGTTATTAAATATTTGTGGAAACAAGTTTAACCCTTGATCCATAGCATTCATTGAATCTGCTTTTTGGCCAATTTTTTTTGACTTTTCTTGTTTTTTCATTTTTTTCGCCTCCTAAAATTAGGATTCGTAGTAAATAAAAAAATATTCCAAAGTAATTTAAATACAGTTCGAATACACTACGCTTAATGAACCAACCTGCCCCGATAGTTGCATAAGAAACTTCTATGGCGGCAATCCTCGCCGCCACCATCTATCACGAAATCCTGCTCATTACCCCAAAATAAAGTCTAACCCACTAACCCCTTGACGATAATGAATGTTAACAATACAACCAGGCTGAACTTTTTTTGGTGGATCTTATTTTAGTATGGTCTCTTTCACTAATGTGTTTTCATACAAAAAAGCTATCTTAGAGATGCGTTGGACATCTAGGGGTGGAGTCAGAATTCAAGTGGTAAGATAGTTCATAGACAGACCTATACTTATTAACATAATTCTTGTTGTGAATGGTTAAATACACCAAACAGATTAGCTGTGATATTAACAATATACACTATAAAAATAAAAAGCGTATATTAATCATTTTTTTGTATAAAAAGACATTCATTTTCTAACCATTCAGCTAAAAAAACATCTTTATAATCAGATATACCTTGAGCTGATAACTGTGTTTTTAACCAAGATTCATCAAAATTTAACTCTTTTAATTCATCCCATAAAACCTTGCCATCGCGGATTATAGTGACAGGAACATAAACAGGTTTTATAGTCATATTGAAATCTTCCTGAGTAGTTTTTTGATACTTTGTCTTTTTTAAAATGCTGATTGAGCCGTTTGCTTCTAAATAACAAAAGGCAACTTCTCGAATAGAAAAGGTTTCACTTTGTCTGAGTAAGCTTTGCAATTGATTGATATTCATCCGATTTTTTTTTAATTCTTCTCGATCAACTATTCCATTTTTAATTAGAGCTGATGGTTTTCCTTCAAATAATCCTCGAAACAATAAATATTTTTGTCCAAGAAATTCAACTATAAATAGTAAAAGCCCCCATAATGTCATGGAGTAAATAATATAAAGAAGACCAATTTGATGGTCAAACAATGCATTTCCCAGTAATTCGCTTAGCACTATAGAAGCAATAAAAGTAAACGGTGTAATCTGATTAATAATTTTTTTTCCAACAATCTTGACGATTATAAAAAGAAGAAAAAAACCAATGATAAGTTCAAAGGTTAAATCCATGAATTTCATATTGTATATACTCCACTCCAATAATATATCCTTTAAGGATCAACACTCCCAATAGCGACAAAATATTACTATTGAAAGCTAATTTCACAGTTTGAATAAACACAAACTGTGAAGTAATGAAGTTCTACTCGAGACGGTCAGGCTGCGAAGGCGAGTGCCCTCCCTCTATTTCCGAAAAGAGATTAGAACTTGATTCCTTTGATTTATTTTTCGATTGTAGTTGTGAAATACTGATATCGTTCTGTGATATAAGATGGGACAGCATTTCGTGAATTTTATCGATATCTTCCTTAGTAGCAAACTTCTTTTTACCGGTGAGGGAATAACCTAATTGACCACTAGGCTCAAGCGTAGCCCAATGAACATCTTCTATATTTTCTATTCCATTTTGTCGCAAACGCATTTCTAGTTTGTCTACTGAAAGACGTAATTTACTTAAATTTTTTTCATTTAATGTACCATTCTCAATAACGACTTTTGAACGACCCGTAAATATTTTTTCGGTAAAGTCCCATTTCATTTGAATAAATTCGATTAACAGTAAAGTAGCTATAAGTATTGATGCAATAACAAAAGTAACCCAAATATTTTTCCCACTTACAGGTTGTATTAAAAGTGTACCGATTGAAATCATAATGACTGTTTGGGAAATTGTCATTTGGGAGATTGATCGTCTACCTGCAAAACGGATTAATAAAACACCGAAAATAATGATTAAAATGGATTTCCATATTAAGCTAATATCCATAAATATCACCGCCCTAATTGTAAGTCATATTAGTATTAGTGTATTTGATTTTTCTATGCGGTTATTGAAATTATCAGTACAGAACAGTACGAATACACTATGCTTGTATAACTATCCTGCCTCGTTAGTTGCATAAAGAAAAAGCTGCCTTAAAGACAGCTCTAACCTTCAGCTAACGCACCCGTTAGTTCATTAACATGTTAGTTTTCTAAATAACGATATAAAGTAGATTTACTGATGCCTGTTTCATTCTTTATATCACTTAACGTATATTTTTTACTTTGGTACATATCAATTGCTCTTTGCACATTTTCATCAGGTTTTCGTGGACGACCTGCAATATTCCCTTTTTGTTTCGCTTCATTAAGTCCCATTTTTGTTTTTTCACTTATTACATTGCTTTGAAATGCAACTAAATGTTGGGCAATAGTAAGAAAGGAATAGCTATTTTTCTTCCTCGTATCAATCTGTTCCGTAAGCGAATGAAGATAGGAACCTTTTGACTCTATTTCCTCCAGTAGCTCCACTAAATGTCGTGTAGAATCAGCAAGCGCAAAAAGATTAGCAACAATAATAACATCGCCTATTTGTAAATCATTTATCATATTTTTTAATTGGATTCTTTTTTTAGGTGAAGAGTGTTCCTCAGTTATAATAATTTCACACTTCGAGTTTTTTAACAGATTCAATTGGTTTTCACAATTTGAATCCTCGTAATATGGTCTCGTATACCCTATTAACATTATATTTTCTCCTAATTGAATATTAATGATCTTTCCATAACATCATACCATTAATTAGTTCTCTCCCAAAAATATAACTTAAATTACAAGTTTTAAAAAGGTTCCATTTTGGGAAGATTGGTGCTACACTCATTTTATTGAATTTCTACTTGGGGTTAATATTCATAAATAAATATTAGGGTGTGAGAAAATTTGATTAACAAAATGAAAAAAGAATGGTTTTCAAATGTTAAGGGAGACGTACTGGCAGGAATTGTTGTCGCATTAGCCTTAATTCCAGAAGCAATTGCTTTTTCAATTATTGCAGGGGTAGATCCAATGGTCGGTTTATATGCGTCCTTTTGTATAGCCGTCATTATCGCTTTTGTTGGTGGGCGACCTGGAATGATTTCTGCTGCAACTGGAGCGATGGCTTTACTTATGGTTCCTTTAGTAAAAGAACACGGGTTGAACTACTTACTCGCAGCTACTATTTTAACAGGGGTTATCCAAGTTATCTTTGGTGTTTTTAAAGTAGCAAAATTAATGAAGTTCATTCCGAGGGCTGTTATGATCGGCTTTGTAAATGCATTAGCCATCTTAATCTTTATGGCTCAAGTACCTCATTTCTTAGGTATTTCAAATATGACGTACGTTTTTGTGGCAATAACTTTAGTCATTGTTTATGTATTGCCGAGATTTATTAAATCCATTCCAGCCCCATTGATTGCGATCATTGCTTTAACAGTTGTTGCAATTTATGCCAACTTGGACTTGCGGACCGTTGGAGATTTAGGTGCTATTACAAGGTCATTACCTGAATTCTTTATTCCAAATGTACCTTTTACATTTGAAACAGTAGCGATCGTTTTCCCTTATTCATTAGCTTTAGCTATCGTAGGTTTATTAGAAACACTTCTCACATCATCAATTGTTGATGATATGACGAATACAGATAGTAATAAAAACAGAGAGGCTAGAGGACAAGGAATCGCTAATATCATTACGGGTTTCTTTGGTGGAATGGCTGGATGTGCGATGATTGGCCAATCCGTTATTAACGTAAAATCAGGTGGACGTGGAAGGCTATCTACCCTTATTGCTGGTTTGTTCTTAATGTTTTTAATTATTGTATTAGGCGATTTAGTTGTACAAATTCCAATGCCTGTTTTAGTAGGTATTATGATAATGGTATCCATTGGCACGTTTGATTGGTCTTCTTTTTCATATTTACGAAAAGCACCAAAAAGTGATGCTGCTGTTATGCTTGTAACTGTAATTATTGTTGTATCAACCCACGACTTATCAAAAGGTGTCATTGCTGGGGTTATCCTAAGTGCTATTTTCTTTGTTGCTAAAATATCACGAATAAAAGTGGCTAAAGAAGAGCACAAAAACGGATTATTATTTAATGTAGAAGGTCAATTGTTTTTTGCTTCTGTTGAAGGGTTTGTCAATTCATTTGATTTTACTGTCGAAAACCGTAACGTAGTAATAGATTTTTCAAATTCTCATATTTGGGACGATTCAGCCGTTGGAGCAATCGATAAGGTCGTCATAAAATACCGTGAACAAAATAACAGCGTTACAATTAAAGGACTAGATTCTGCTAGTAAAAAGATTGTAGATAAATTAGCCATCTATAATAATAATTCCAATAAAAAAATGCCCGCACACTAATTTATTTTCAGAGGTGAAATAATGTATAAGAAAATATTATTAGCATTAGATGGTTCAGAAAATTCAATGCGAGCAACAAAAGAAGCTATAAAAATTGCTTCATTGTCCAGTGAATGCCAGATAGAAGCTGTTTTTGTGGTAGATATCTCAAAATCCAAAAAAGACATCCTTCATTCTTCTGGGAAAGAAGAATTAGAGCTTTCTCGAAGAATGAAACTCCTACCTGCTGAAGAACAATTAAAATTAAATAATATATCCTATGGTATAAAAATGCTGTACGGTGAACCAGGGCCTTCCATCGTGGATTATGCAAATAAAGAACAATTTGATTTAGTTATCATAGGTAGCAGAGGATTAAATTCACTTCAAGAAATGGTATTAGGTAGTGTGAGCCATAAGGTGGTTAAACGTGTTAAATGTCCTGTCCTTGTAGTGAAATAATATCTAAGAGCCATAGTAAAAAAAAAGTTCGACCAAATAGGTCGGACTTTTTTTCACTCTAATCTATTCTTATTGAGCTATCCTGCCCCGTTAGTGCCATAAGAAAAAGGCTGCCTTAAGACAGCTCAGATCTTTAACTAATGCACATGTTAGTTGAAGTAATTTTTAATTTCTTTCGTATTTGTCACAACTAATATCTTATTTTTGTATATCCCAAATTTATTATAGAAATTTGGTTTCCCTACTTCTTCAAAGTATCTATTCCACTTAAACATTTTAAAAAATATATTTTATGTGGGTTTATAGTTTGACCTTTCTAATCCAATCTTTTGTAAGATAAATCTTTTTATTATTCGATAGGTTCTCACTGAATAATTTGTATCTAAGAAAATAATTAATTCCGCATTACGAAAACTATTAGACACCCATTCTTCATTATGAACCCCCTCTACAATCCATGTTTCAGAATGAATAATAGTATTAAAATGTTCTTCTCGTTCTTCTTCAGTTCTTCTAATATCTCCAGATTCATACCTTTTCCAAATAACATTATCTAATTCAGTGGGATATTTAACTTAGAGGATAACTCTCTTGCTAAGGTTGTTTTTCCACTACCAACTGAACCTATAATATGTATTTTATTTGGAATTTTTTTCAATAAGACCACCACCGTCATTAGAGTTCTCTGTATATCAAATTTATTCTATTTATTTATTGGAATGTCCTCTTCCAACTTTCAGTACCTACCCCGTTAGTTGTACGAAGACACAAAGATAAGTACATTGGGGACGTGAATTTGAGTACATAGAGTTTTTAAGCCACTCAAAACCGCACCAATTCAATCTCTAAACTGTTTTGAGATACAAAATCGAGTACATTATAAACAATACAGTCATACAAATTTTATCTGTAAACAAAAAGGGGAAGGCAATATCTATACCCTCCCCTTTTTCGAACAACATATATTTTTAATCTTCTTGATTACTTTATAAAAAGAGTTTTGTGATCCTTAATGAACTACGCACCCGTTAGTTCATTAAGGTTTTTTATTTATGATTCTCGACTATATTTAAGTGGAATTAGTTCACCAATTTTAGTTTTCTGTAACTCGCCATCTATATCTAAAACAACAAAACAATCTGGTGAATAATCGGAGATTAATTCCCTACACATCCCACACGGACTAACTACTCTTAACTCTCTATTTTTTTCATCTGAATAAGGATGTCTAACGGCAACAATTGTATCAAAGTATTTTTCTCCGTTTGAAATTGCATTTCCAATCGCGATAGCTTCAGCACATACTGTAATCCGTCCAATGTATGCTTCTATATGTACCGCAGAAACAATATTTCCCGACTTTGTTTTTAACGCTGCTCCCACATGATGCCTATCATCTTCATAGAGGTGAGTAATTTTACTTTTAGCTTCATCAATTAATTTAAAATCATTTTCTGTTAAAGGATAAGTTTTCATAATTTTTTCCTCAATTTTTCTTATTTGTTTACCCACTTATATTTTAATTTTTTTATTTAAAGTATCTCTATATTCTAACTTAAGAAGTGTTTTTTTTTATGAAAAATTTAAGATATCATCATTTTTTTACCAAAAATCCTTATTGAACTAACCTGCCCCGATAGTTGCATAAAGAAAAAACTGCCTTAAAGACAGCTCCTATCTTCAGCTAACGCACATGTAGTTCAACAAGGATATTTATTTACCTAATTGTTGATTAAAGATATTTACTGAATAGAAACTTTTATTAACTAGACTATTTCCTATTTGTTTTATAACACCTGCATCACGAAGTTCTTCATTATCAAAGTTCACGAGGTCAGACATATTTACCCATTTACAGTCTATAATTTCATCTTCTTTAATATCTAATGATCCTCCAGTAACTTCTCCAGTAAAATGAAAAAGAACAACTTGATTACCAGCACTACTGATAAAGTTATAAATACCAGTAGTGGTAGTAAGTTCCACATCAAACCCTGTTTCCTCTTTTACTTCCCTTCGGGCTGCATAGAGAATGTCTTCACCAGACTCAATTCGTCCACTAGGAAAATTCCACTTATTCATTGCACTGGGTTTATTTTCTTTTATCATTAAAACTTCTCCATCTTTGAATATTGATACACTAACTACTAAAACAATCCCATTTTGAGCCATTCTTTTCTCCTCAGCATTAATATTTAAATACTCCTCACTACTTTTTCTCTTCTAAATAAACATTTTCCTTGTTGAACTATCCTGCCCCGTTAGTTCCATAAGAAAGAGAGCTGCCTAAGCAACTCCCTTATTGAAGTAAAGTACCCGTTAGTCCTAACATAACTCCTTACTTAACAATCTGGCCGATTGCTAAATAAGAAAAAATCCTACATTATCAAGAAACAACATATAAAACGGGTTATACTGCTCAATCATTACTGATTTCCCCATTAACTAGATCACCTCTTAATTAAAAGTTAAGTCCCATTTTCCTTAATAAAATCACGTTCAGATCTTATTTGTTCTTCTAAAAGATAATCCTCTAGCTTCCCATATCTTGAAGCTTGTGTTAATGATAGGCCAAACCCTTCGACGAGTATTTGTGGTCCAAAATTGCTTGCTATCATACTAAAACAAGTAATTCTTAGAGACTTAGGTGTAAAACCACAAAAACCCTTTACCTTTCTTGCAATGAAGGTGCTATTGATTGGACGATCCTGGTATACCTCTGATGAACTCGAACCTAAAATTAAAAAAGACTTATTCTGTACATTTCTAATGTTCGATCTTTGTTTAATGTATTCATTTATTACTATTAGTTCATCATTAGATAAATAAACAGGGGATCTCTCATTAAGGTAAATTGCCTTCAAATCAACCTTTATGTCACTTATTTTTATGTTTCTAATATGTGAAGAAGATAACCCATGATAAAAACATAGGGTTGTCAATAAACACTCTAAGGGTTGTTCATAGAGGCGACTTTTTATTACTTTAGCCACTCTTACTTGCTCATCAAAGGTTAAAGGCTCGATAGTTGGAGGAAGCTCCCTAGATTTTATATCCAAGATAGGTATATGGGTTATTTGTCTTTTTCTTTTGGCTAACTTGAAGAGAACTAATAAATCTTTCCTCACAATCTCACGATGCTTAGGTGTTAAAGTTAATAGAAATTCATGTATATCTTCTTGTTGAACATTATCCCAAGATTCTATATGTTTACAGTTGATTTGTAACCATCGGACTAATCTTATAAATATTTCTACATCTGCCTTTACTGTTAAAAGGGATAATGGATTCCTCGCATTAAACTTTACTTGCCTATTCCTAAGCTCCATTCTTTCGTTGAAATATATCTCCAATAGACGCATAAATCCTTTTGGGACTTGCTTTAAAAGCTCTCTAATGCCCTTAAGAATTCCCTCATCTGCGTTAAAGCTTAAATAGCCTTCCTTAATTAAAAAATTAAATAGACTTGATTTAACTCCCTTTGAATTAGGAATTTTTTCTAATGTAGATACCAGCCAGCCTTCATTAATATCAGAAGGTCTTAAAAGCTCATTTTCAGCTGCTTGTAAAACCTGTAACACCTTACTAGTGTGCCTACGAATTGTTGATACACCAATACCTAGTTCTTTGAAATATAGAACATAGTTTTTAAATATTGTTGCACTCCATGTTTTTGTGAAATTCTCTTTAAGAAAATCTTCAGTTTGGATTCTCTCTACACGAGCTTTATCAAAACAATTTTGACAGACGGTTGTTTTTTTATTAATTTGTGACGGATTTAGTTTTCTCCCACAGGATACGCAAGTAAAATTGTTCATTATTCTCCTAAATTGGTGGAAGCTTGTCTTCAGAAATGGATTCATTAACCGCCTTTGCCAACTTATTATTCATTGGCCTTTCAAGTTTTTTCACAGGTGTAGGAGTATGTTTCCATAAATCATTTGGAGTACACTCTAGTGCAGTACACAGTGCATCCATTGTTTGCGTCTTTACTTGCTTTGGCTCACCAGTTAATAATGCGCTAATTGAAGGTGGAGATAGTTTATAACCTGCTTTATCCTCCAATAGCCTACCCAACTCAGCACCAGACCATATTCCACTATCAGCCATGACTTTTCTTAATCTCCATTCAATCGCCAATTCATTCACCCTTTTTATTAAAGTTTAATAATTGATTTTGCCACTTTTCCTGAGCCATCCTCACTCTTTTCTCCAAATGATCTGAACCAGGATTAGAGTAGTTAAATGTCGTTGCGACATCGGCATGACCTAACAGTTCCTTTAGTGTTAATAAGTCCACACCAAGTTCTGTCTGACGAGTTGCGAATGAATGACGTAATTGATGAGGACTAAAAATCTCTTCCTTAGTAAAACCCATCTTTTCTTGCCTTCTCGCTAAATTCTTTCGAGCTGTGTGTTTATTTAACCTTAATCCACCTTCCGATAAAAATAAAGGTCCCACAGTCTCGGTAGTGAAAAGAGGTCTAACCCTTTCTAAGTACCATCTCAGAAGTATATCTACATCATCTAACATCGGTACCCATCTTCGCTTATATCCTGACCCCTTAGATCCTTTTCCAAAACGAACATGCATTTTACCTTTTTCACCTAAGTCGAACCTACAGTCTTTTACATCCATCATAATTATTTCGTGTGTTCTTAAACCTGTTAATTCTAACATCCTAAAAAGGGTATAGTCTCTCGCAACAGTGGAGTATTTTCTAGCTGTTTTCATTTCCTCCTTCATACCATTCCAAAATCTAGCAAGCAATTCAGGTTTTGGAGGTATTACCTGACCATTATGATCATCTTTTCTATGATAGTAACGGTTAAATTTATCTAATAAGTTAGGAACTTGTACTTTATACCTCTCCCATATTTCATGACCATGCCTTGTCTTTAAATACTCTAGAAATGTAGAAATAGTGGATTGATATTTTCTTCTAGTCGAATATGCTAGTCCTCTTCCGACCAATCCTAAATAAAACTTATCTGCATCGGACATTGTAACTTCCCATATGAACTTATTTGATACATCTAAGAATTCCTTCAAGCATTTTGTTCCAAGAGCTATGGTATGCTCCGTATATCCTAGAACACGCTGTTGCTGTTCCCATAACCCCATTAACTTTGCTTGGTATTCTCTCGATTCTTCATATGTAGGATAGTATATTTCTTGTTTATTGCTGATTACAGATAAAAAAGGTTGCTTCCCCATTTAATAACCTCACATCTTAGGCATTACCTAATAATTTTAGTTAACACCTAATATATCAGAAGATTAATAAAAAAGAAACATATCCTTTCTCCGGTGCTGATGGCTGACAATAAGAGAAGCCGCGTTGTTTAAAATGGCGCATTTCAGCACATCTCTAGGATGGACGACACTCGCATTCAGGCTTCCCACGTGGGCCCGATGAAGCCCTACAACATGATTTTTCGTATTGAGCATCATGACAAGAAACACTTCCCTGTCCTCGTTTGCGATTTGCGCGGCGGCTAATTCTCGGGCATCTTCTGGTTTACGTATTTGAAAAGCCGCAAACGGTTCGACCGTTTCCCTGATTTCCTGCTTGATTCTGACCACTTCAAAAATTGGGGTTAATTCCATTTCCAAAACTCCTTTTCATTTTATTTTTAATTTGTTGCCTTGTGGTTTTTCTCTGGTGGGCTTTTCTTTCCTATTTTCATTTGCCTTGCGAAGCGAATTAGTTCCCCAAAGGGGGATTATTTTTCCCCTTTGACATGTAGAACGAAAAACACGCATAGGCAATCGGTCAAGGGATTAAGTACAAAAAGTTTTTGATGTTGCGATAGCGCCCTTAATCAAAAAGTTTTTTGCCCCTTGATTGATGGACTGGCCGCCTTAGCTTCCAGCCGGAAAGGTTCGGGTGTCCTACCGGCTGGGAGGTTAGCCGGCCTGCGCTGTTTTACGATTCGGAAGGCAAAGGGAAAAAACAATAAAAAAAGCAGCCGGCCGGCTGCTATCCTTGTGACCTGTTATTCTATTAATCCTTTAACCCCTTATTCTTACGGTTTCCGGCTCGTTCGGTATGGCGTTGTAGAAACGCTCTATTTATGGTCAACAAAACAAAATAAACTCATCGTTCAAGTCGGAAAATTATGAAAATGTTTATTCCATCATTTTTCTCATATTCTGTATCTCTAGATTAATCTTCCGTATTTGCTTGTCAATTTCATCAATTTGAAGCTCAGTAGCTCCTTGTTTTCTTTTTTCCAACAGCTCTTCTCGTAATCTTTTTAAAAATACCACCCTACCTAACAACCCCATCTTAAACCCACCTTTGTTTATCATTTTCTTTAACCAAAGAGCACTAATTTTTAAATGTTAAACAAATAAATGTTTATTTCCCCATTTATTTTTCTTTTTTCAAACTAAACACTTCAATAAAATTACTCTCTTTTCTGGGATTTAGACAGACTTAAGTGAAGGATTTTTATAAATATAATTGGTAATTGAAAAAAAATCAAATGACATGTTAGGTTAAATAACATGGTTTTATTATTCATCTTAATCAACTAATATATTTTCTGGTTTAAACCCATACGACGTGTAATTGCTGACTTAGTTTTCTCAATATAAAAATTCCATTTCCCTTCAAATATAAAAATAACTACAGGGGTAATGCCTAATTTTTTCATAGCTTGCTTGGAACATAAAAACGCCTACCCAATGGATAGACGCTTATAATATATATTCAACGAAAGATGGAATGCGTAGCAAACCATTCTTTGTATAGTTTCTAAACTTAACTCTACATTTAATCTTTGGATCCAAGTAAATGAATTTATTGTTTTCATCTACAATAAAATCTTGATATCGATTATAGAACTGCTTCCTTGCTACAGGAGTGACAAATTCCATTATTCCAGCAGGCTTTATTCGGTTATCTACTTTAATCCCCAGCAGCAATCCAAATTCATCTTTTCGTAATCCGGTTATGACTGCATCAGTGTATTGATAATTAATAACCTTTAGCCAATCATGTGATCTTTTGCCAATCTCATATTTTGAATTGGCTTTCTTCTGGACGATTCCTTCAAGTCCCTGCTGCTTTACTAACTCAAAATAAGCTGGGCTGTTCCCATACATCCAACGAACCTTACTAATCATATCGGTATCTTCCACTATCTTATCAAGCAGCTCTTTCCTCTCATATAGAGGTAAATGAGTTACATTTTGGCCATTATAATAAAGTAGGTCAAATACGCAATATTGAATTGTGAGTTCTGATTTCTTGGATTGAAATCTTTCCATCATTGCTTTTATTTATACCACAAAAATACACCGTATTAATAGTAATCATAAATAAGTGTATATAGGGGAATTTCTACGGTGTTTAATCATTATATATATCCAGTGGATATAGTTACCAAAGTAGACAATGATTATCATAATTGATACTATGTGGATTGGTGATGCATATGAAAGTACATGAAATAACAATTAATAAAATTGAGGGTGAAGGGAACCGTTACATATTAGTTGACGGTGGAGGAGAGCCAGTCATTCCAGTAATTAAATACTTGAAGTATATGGATAACATAGGAAGATCAGTTAATACTTTACGATCTTATTGTTATCACTTGAAACTATATTTTGAGTATTTAGTGGAAAATGAATTATCCTACGAGTCCATTTCCATTGAAGATGTAGCTAAATTCATAGGTTGGCTAAGAACTTCTCATAAGTCAGAAAAAATCACTACGATAAGGCCAATTAACTCGGTTCGTTCTGAGAGAACAATCAACACTATATTAACCTGTGTAATGTCCTTCTATGATTTTTTAGACCGGCTGAACATGTATGAGAATGGATTAAAGGAAGCTAGCACAAAAAAGATTTCCTCACGCAATAGAAACTACAAACCATTTTTGCATCATATATCAAAAAATAGATTAATAGACAAAAATATATTAAAGATTAAAGAAACAAAAAGGCAGATAAAGACATTAACACAAGGACAAGTACAAACTATAAATGACAATTGTACTAACGTAAGAGATGAATTATTAATACGAATATTATATGAGGGTGGCTTACGTATAGGGGAAGCGATTGGGCTTGAAATCGAAGATTTTAATATTATAAAAAACACTATTAGAGTTAAAAAGTCAAAGACGGCTGCTGGTGAAAATAGAATCGTTTTTGTAAGCGAAGAAACGATGAATCTATTCCAAGACTACCTAATTGATTACCATGCAAATGAAGTAGACTCTAACCATGTATTCATAAAATTACAAGGTCCTAACAAAGGATACCCACTAAGCCGGAACACCATAGAATCGATGATTAAAAGAATCAGGAAAAAGACGGGAATAGATTTTACCCCTCATATGTTAAGACATACTTTTGCATCGGAACTACATGCGAAAGGTGTAGAAATTTCCGTCATACAAAAGCTATTAGGTCATGCACAGGTCCAGACCACCATTAATACATATGTACATATAAATGAAGATCAACTTCGCGAAAGTTACACTCAAGCAATAAAGAACAGAAACACCAAGAAAGAATAACAGTGAGAGAAGGATTTTATGCATATAGATACTTTTCGATTAGCTAAACAAGTCAGTTACATGATAGAAAATCTAACTGGTTATTGGGCCGAAGATGTATGGAATATAGAACAATGTCCTATCAAGTATTCAGGCCAGATGAAATTTAAGGCGAGAAATATGAATTTTGCAAAAATCAGCAATCCTAACATTCGGAACGAAGTAAAGTTTTATTTTTCAGTAAGACTACAAAATAAAACCTATCGCCATACATCTCTTTGGGACGGATATTATCCTGCCGTTAAAGCATTGGCTAAGTTTATATCTCTAAAATACCCCAATTCAATTTCGATTATCGATATCAACAAGGATAAATTTCTTTTAGAATACCGCACATTTTTAGCTTCGCGAAATTTGCCCATAGTTACTCACGGAAAAAACGCAATTGGTAATAAAGAATACATAAAAGCTTCAATATATATCAATCTCTATAATCAAATATACGAGTTTTTTTCAGATTATTATGATAATAGAACTGAAATTGAAAAAGACCGATGGGATGTCCGCAAATTACCCATTGATTTTAACCAGACTAGAGGTGAGTACACTATTTCTTTCGAAACGGTTGTCACACCGTTTCGAAAATGGGTTAAAAAATACCTGGAGCAACGAATGGTCATACAGCAAAACTTAAGTTTCGCTCGGTCAAGAAGTATACTCCCTCCCCTATCAGCATTTTTTAAATTTATCGCTGTAAGATATCCTGAATGGGATGACTTGAGTTTATTGTCACGTAATGACATCTTGTCTTTTATGGGGCATTTACGGACATTACCACTCAAAGGAAACAGCAAAAATACCATCGAAGAACAAATGAAAAACAGAATTAGAGTATATTTGTACGAAGTGCAAGCCTACGTATCTTATATCCAAAGGCTGGAATGGGATTTTGCACCCAAGAAGCCGATAAATCACTTGATTTTCCCGGAAGATTTTCCAAAGAAAGAACGGTTGAAAGCCGAAGATATCAAGTATATACCTGACGATGTCTGGGAACAGATTCTTGAAAACCTTTCTGAATTAAATGCTCATTATGTCCCAATTCTGTTAGTACTTGAAGCATCTGGGTTCCGTATATCCGACACCCTTTTATTGAAGAAAGACTGTCTAGAAAAGAAAAGTGACGGCTGGTGGTTAGTCGGAGATCAAAGAAAAGTGAACTATACTAATCATAAAATCCCCATCACTGATGATATAGCAGATGTAATACATGCTCAGGTCAAATTAATGGATACTGAATCATCAGATTCAAATCAAAGAGACCTCCTTTTTCCAAATATAGACGGGAGGAGAAAAAGTCTTCCGATTTCGGCAAAAGTGTTTAACGATAACTTGAACAAACTTACCCATCGTTGTCAGATTAGGGACAGTTCAGGAGAAATCTTTCATATAAAAAATCATGCCTTTAGACATAGATATGGAGTGAACATGATTAATAACGGGATGAACATCCTACACTTACAAAAGTTGATGGCTCATGCAAGCCCGGAAATGACATTAATTTATGCACAATTTCATGATAATACATTAAGGGACGAGTGGGAGAAAGCGCGATCTAAAGGGGCTGTGATGCTCTCTCCTAATGGCAACATTATTGAAGCAGATTTAGAAGGTCAGGCAAAAGAAAATGGCTTAGAACTTGAGTGGATACGACATAACATGGACTCTATTAGGTTGGATCATGGTTTTTGTATTAAGAGTCCAAAACTAACCTGTGACTTTTTGGAACAAACGTTGGAACCACCCTGCATAAAAAATAATTGTAGGAGTTTCCATGCGGACCATACATTCTTGAGTTACTACAAAGAGCAAATTTCAAAAATTGAATCTGATATTGAGCTTTACCAAAAATCGAATAGGCTCAGATCCATTGAATTGATACAGCCGAAGTTAAAACGTTATAAGGAAATTGCATCTTCGCTTGAGGCGGGCGATGGTATTTACGGTTTAAGCAAGGATCGTAGGGAGTATATGAAAAAAGAAAGAAATGAGGTTTAAACAACAATGGGCAATCAAAAGCCTGATGTATCTGGACTTATAAATAATGCGAAAGAAAAAAAGGAAAAAACACTAAAAAAAGTCGAACAGTCCATAAAACAAATGATCAAAACTCAACAAAAAATAAATTTCAATTCAGTATCAACACACGCTGGGGTTTCTAAAACCTACCTTTATAAAAGCCCAAATCTTAAAGAAAGGATTGAATATCTTCGTAGCCAACAGGAAGGTATATTGAGCATTAAACAAGTCAAAAGAAATGTATCAGAAGAATCTAAAGACGTGATAATTGCTAGTCTACGCAAGAGAGTAAAAGAATTAGAAAAAGAATGTCAGGAACTAAAAGATAAGGTTAAAATCAACTACGGCAAAATTTATAACAATATATAAACGCATCGGTACTGTTACTTGTACAACAAGTATGAGGAATAATCAAAAAAAGGGGGAACCAGTGTGTGAATAATGAATTTAAAAAGGCCATAAATTTACTGAAAAAAAAGGATAAAGAAACTTATCCAACATTTGCTTACTCTGTATTAGATAATTATATTCCTGGACAGGTTTATATGGATGAATTGAAGAAAACAGTTTTAATTGGAACTGATTCAGGTATTTTTGTTGTTGGTGGAGACGAAATGAACAATGGTCTTGACAGCGTATTTTTAGAAATTTATAGAAGCAGAAAAAATGATAAAAAGCGATTCACTTTGTTTTCTCCATCCAAAGAATGGAATCAAGTTATAAATAAGTTGTTTGGAAAAGACTTAAGACAAATGCATAGATATTCTTTTCATTTTAATAAGGATACATATTCAACAATAAATAAAGTAAAAGTTCCTAAAGATTTTATAGTAAAGAGAATAGATGAAAAAATAATTACTGAAAGTCTGGAATTTAATGAATCTTATTATAATGAATATTGGGGTTCAGTATCAAAATTTCTTGAGAATGGTTTTGGTTATTGTTTGCTACATAATGATACCGTTGTAAGTGAGTGTACAGCTATATTTAGTTCATCACAATTTGCTGAAATTGATATTGCAACTCAAAATAAGTATAGAAAAATGGGCTTAGCTCAAAATGTTGCAGAAATATTCATTGAACATTGTATTGAAAGAAATTTGAAACCCAACTGGGATTGTGATGTTAACAATTTTGCATCGATAAAGCTGGCTGAAAGATTAGGATTCGAAAATCCGATAGAATATTCATTATTCGTTAGAAGGTAAAAAGGACTTATTTCTCTAATGGGTGCGTTAGCTTAAGATCAGAGCTGTCTTTTAGGCAGCTTTTTCTTTATGCAACTATCGGGGCAGGATATTTGCATAAAGAAAAAGAAAGTAAAAGAGACTTATAATATAAGGAGCTATATCAATGATAAAAGGTTTATACGAAGCACATTTACCAGTAAGTAATTTAAATCGTTCAATTGTATTTTATGAAGGACTTGGTTTGCAATTTGATCACAAGGTTGATGACAGATTGGCTTTTCTATGGATTGAAAAAGATAAAAGTTGGTTGGGGTTATGGGAAACAGATAAAGTAGAAGTTGAGTATCATCCATCAATAAGACATATTGCTTTTCAAGTAACATTAGACGATTTAAAAAACTCTGTTGTTTGGCTTGAAAATAAAGGTTATAAGCCAAGAGAGGCCTTTGGGTTTGATCCTATTGAGCCTTTTGTAATGCCTCACGAAGAATATGCACATGCTAAAATTCATTTTAATGACCTAGACGGAAACAGTTTAGAATTAATTTGTAAACTAGAAAACCCGAAAAAAATTAAGCAACGTATGTATTTAAGTGAATGGGAACAAATAAACGAAATATAATTTGTATCTGAAATAATATTCACAAAATACTTCAACTAAAATTGCTTTACTTCAATAAGGAAGGTTGCTGAGGTAACCTTTTTCTTATGGCACTAACGGGGCAGGTTAGTTCCATAAGGATTACCTAAATATTAGATCTAATAGTAAAGTTGCGAATGGTGTTATCCATAAAAAAGTTTTTTTTGGACAGAATAAAAAGAAATAGGAATGAAAGAGGATCGGTATTATGGTTTCTTTTTTTAAACAAAAAGGACAAAAAAGCAAGAAGCAAAAGACAGACGAAAAAGATCAATCAATAAGTAAAATAACCCAAAATATTGACAGCTCTATAACAACCAATCTGGATATCGTGAAGCAAAAAACAGGAAGCAGCCCGGATATCATTATCCGAACGTTGAAAATCAGTCAAAATCCTCAAATTAAAACAACTATTTTGTATGTGCAGGGTCTGGTTGATAATCCAAGCGTTACAGACTTTTTAATTGAGTCCATCATGAAAAATCCTCATCTAAAAGAAAAGGTACTTCCACATGAAGCGCTGGAAGTGATCTCTAAAGATGTGGTTTCACTCGGCGGTGTAGAAACCGTCATGGACTGGGAAAAATTATTTTTGTCATTATTATCAGGTGATAGCATCATTTTTATTGATGGCATAAACATAGCCCTGGTTGCCAGTACAAAAGGGGGAGAAAGGCGTTCCGTTCAGGAACCAAGCACAAATTCGGTGGTCCGCGGGTCAAGAGAAGGATTTACGGAATCGAATGCAACAAACATAGCCCTGGTACGCCGCATCATTAACAGTCCGGATTTATGGATAGAGTCGATGAAAATAGGCACTGTGACAAATACGGATGTTTCCATTATGTATATAAATGGGATTGCAAAAAAAGGAATAGTCGAAGAGGTCAAAGAGCGCTTAAAAGGAATAAATATCGATAGTATTCTTGAATCAGGATATATTGAACAATTGATAGAAGATCAGGTCATGACCCCATTCCCTACCCTTGATCATACAGAAAGACCTGATAAGGTCGCTGGAGGTCTCCTTGAAGGAAGGGTAGCCATATTTGTTAACGGAACGCCTTTTGTCTTGTTGGTGCCTGCGTTATTTATTCAGTTCTTTCAATCTGTCGAGGACTACTATGCTCGCTTTGATATAGCCTCATCTATACGTTTTTTACGTATTTCTATTTTTTTATTTCGCTAATTGCCCCGGCTGCCTTTGTAGCAGCTACAACCTATCATCAGGAAATGGTTCCAACAGATCTGCTCATCATTCTTGCAGCGCAACGGGATCCCGTTCCTTTTCCGGCAGTTATCGAAGTATTCATTATGGAAATAACATTTGAAATCTTACGAGAAGCAAGCCTACGGATGCCCAAAGCCATTGGGGCGACTATGTCCATTGTTGGTGCTCTGGTGATTGGGCAGGCGGTAGTTCAGGCTGGACTTGTATCACCGGCAGCGGTCATCATCGTATCGATCACGGCCATTGCAAGTTTTGCGACCCCTGCCTATTCCATCGCAATTTCTGCTCGCTTGCTGCGGTTCGTATTTATCATTTGCGCAGGTACAATGGGTTTTTATGGTTTGATTTTAGCTTTGTTTGTCGTCGTAGTTCATTTATGTAGCCTACGTTCATTCGGAGTTCCTTATATGTCACCACTAGCTCCACTTAACCCGGAAGGACTAGGCGATACATTCTTCAGGAGACCAATGTGGGCGTATAAAGACAGACCCAAATTTTTAAGCTCCAATAATAATTTGAAAAGGGAAGGCGATAATCAAAGGCCACTGCCTCCTAAATCACGTGGAATGAAGACTTCTAACATGAAGAAGGGTGACGGCACTGAATCGTGACATGCTTTTACAAAACGGGTGAGTTAGCTGAAGATCAGAGCTGTCTTTAAAGCAGCCTTTTCTTATGTATGGAACCATCGGGGAAGGATAGTTTCACAAGCACAGTGTATTCGGACTGTGACTTGAATTTTTTCATTGTCTGAATAATAACAAATTAAAATAGGAATAATAAAAATTCTGCAATTTATTAGAAGTCTTATGTTTAATGAAAATTTTTCAATTTTATCAGCTGTTTATTGATATTATGAGAGGTGCTAAACCTGTTTTTAGTTAAAATAATTTCACTTTACATACTTATATTTCACTTTATTACTGCATCTATTTATATCTTTCGTTACTTTTCCCTTTAAGGGGAACTCGAGGTGATATTAATGTATGATACATGGGTTTATAAAAATTTCATCAATACAGGGTACTTCGTGATCGTAGTGATTGTCGTATGGATAGTACTATTCGTTCTCTTTATTAATTTTGTAACTAAAAAAGAATAATTCGTTATTTCATGGACTCCTATCTGCACAGTTTGTGTCTACTGTGTATTAACATAACATTAAAAAGGGATCATGTTTATCGCTCTGATAAATCCATGATCCTTTTGTACGTTGTATGGTGCAAATTAAAGAATAAAATCAAGCAATATTAAACATAAAATATACCACATATTAGGCTTCTCTAAGGCTTGATACAGGGCTTTGGAGTTCCCGGGAAAAAAAGCTTAACATTACTATGCCACCGAACTGGATTTACTATTCAAACAGTTGTCAGAACACACGAAAATCCCCGCAAGATTAGGCAATATCATTGGGGGGCTTCGTGAAAATAAAAAACTATGAGTGGACTATATCCTATGCCCATAGTGAAAAATGTGTTACTCACTATACACAAAAAAATAGGCCCCATACAGAATTAACTGCAGGAGGATGATGGATTCCATAAAGGACACTGTATCTATATATTCCCGGATAACAGAAAATATGTCCCTACTACAGAGAGTTAATGATTGGTTTTCTCTAAAAATACTAACCGGGTCCCTTGGGACGAACAGTTTAGGTGTATCAAAAAATATGCCACCGAACCCAATTTATTATTCAAAAGCTCCGCAAGATTAGGGGGCTTCGTTTCATACTTTTCCAATGCAAAAAAATGTGATGAGAAAATTCCAACAAATCTTCCGGTATTGTTTTTTGTTTTTCTATTTCCAGCATCTCCGTCAAAACCTCCCCTTTAGTGATCACCTTTATAAACCACAATTTTAGACTTTGATCGATGACTATCCTGGGACTAGTCATTCACCTAATTATTCTAATACTCTGACATCAACAGTTCCCAAATTATAAGATACCCTCAAAAGAACTAACTATTAAACGTAATGTTTTGAGGGTAAAGATAACAAAAGTGGAGGCGAATTGTCTTGGCTATAATAGATATTGACCAATTGCTTTTAGCTACTGAAGAAATTGGCGAAGAGTCAATTCCATTCCATCTCGATACATTTGACATTGATGAATTATTAGATAAAACGGATAACTGGGAAAAAAGCATCCCCTCAAAAAGGAGGATAAACATGACAACAAAAGAAAACAGATATCAAGATCTTCCTGAAGAATGGATTGAATTAGTAAAAAAAGCAATGAAATCAAATATAACTAAAGAGGAATTTAAGAAATTTTTAGAAGAAAAATTAAGAGTCAATAAAGACTAACTATTTTTAAATTCTCTCGAATAATCAGAACAGTTTTTATATGTGGCCCCAATATTAAAAAAAGGAGACTGCAACATTTGGAGAAGCGATATAAGATCTTTATAATGGCCTAATTGGTGCTATGGTCGATTGTTTTTAATTAACCATACTCATGTTTTGTATGGAAAGTTAGAAAAACGAAAACCCCCTATCCAAAAGGACAGGGGGTTTTCGGGGTAAATTAAGTGTTTTATTCAGATTTTTGGGCTGAAAATGCACTTTGCACTTGGCTTACTGCTGTTTGAGCTTGCGCAATCTCATTAAAAGCTTGTTTGATTGCTTCTTGAGCTAAAGTTGGGTCTGAAGATGATTTCTCA
>NZ_JVPL01000176.1:0-31065 GCF_001054655.1 Bacillus sp. 220_BSPC | reverse complement strand
GGTTCAGAATTTTTTAATTCCGAACCCCTTTTGTCTACAAACTGAAACAAGCCTGATGGCTTGTTCTTTTAAGCATGTTCATGCTCTGTTTCTTTTTCTTCAATCCAATTTTCCATACGAATTTGATCACGGGTAAGTACAGGTTTTAAGTATTTTCCCGTATACGATTCAGAAACTTCACATATTTTTTCAGGTGTTCCATAAGTGACGATCGTACCGCCCTTATCTCCGCCTTCCGGTCCCAGGTCAATAATATGGTCCGCCGTCTTGATGACATCCAGATTATGCTCGATCACCAAAACTGTATCCCCATTGTCAACCAGCCGCTGCAGCACCTGGAGCAGCCTTGCTATATCGTGGACATGAAGTCCGGTCGTCGGTTCATCCAAGATATAAAATGAGCGCCCAGTGGAACGGCGATGCAATTCAGAAGCGAGTTTCACCCTTTGCGCTTCACCGCCTGATAAAGTCGTGGCAGGCTGTCCAAGCTTGATGTAACCCAAACCAACGTCATAAATCGTTTGTAGCTTCCGTTTGATTTTTGGGATATTTTCAAAGAAACTAACGCCTTCCTCGACTGTCATATCGAGGATGTCGGATATGTTTTTCCCTTTATATTTCACTTCAAGTGTTTCCCGGTTATAACGCTTACCATGACAGATTTCACATGGGACATATACGTCTGGGAGAAAATGCATTTCAATCTTGATAATGCCATCACCACGGCATGCTTCACAGCGGCCGCCCTTCACATTGAAACTGAACCTGCCCTTTTTATAACCGCGTATCTTCGCTTCATTAGTCGAGGCAAATACGTCACGAACATCATCGAATACACCCGTATAGGTAGCTGGATTCGATCGTGGGGTCCTGCCAATTGGTGATTGGTCAATATCAATGACCTTATCTAAATGCTCAACTCCCTTAATCTCGCGGAAATCGCCTGGTCTGGCTTTTGCCCGATTCAGCTTTTGAGCCAAAGATTTATGGAGGATCTCATTCACTAAAGTACTTTTCCCTGAACCGGAGACTCCTGTAACGGCTGTGAAGACCCCAAGCGGGAATTTGACATTAACGTTTTTCAGATTATTTTCCTTGGCACCTTTTATCTCAATGACACGGCCATCATTTTTCCGGCGTTCCAATGGCAATGGAATGAATTTCTTCCCTGCCAAATATTGACCCGTTAAGGATTTAGGATCATTCATGACCTCTTCCGGAGTACCAGCGGCCACTATTTCTCCTCCATGCGCTCCAGCTCCTGGACCAACATCGATTAAATAATCCGCAGCAATCATCGTATCTTCATCATGCTCGACAACAATCAGGGTGTTCCCGATTTCTCGCATATTCTTCAATGTTTCGATCAATCGATCGTTATCCCTCTGATGCAGCCCTATTGAAGGTTCATCCAAAATATAGAGGACTCCCGTTAAACGGGAACCGATCTGCGTCGCCAATCTTATACGCTGCGCTTCACCGCCGGATAATGTTCCCGCTGCCCTGCTCAACGTCAAATATTCCAAACCTACATTGGCCAGGAAACCGAGCCGCTCACGAATTTCACGTAAAATCAATCTCGCAATTGCCGCTTCCTTTTCAGTCAAATCAAGCTCATCGAAAAATACCAACGCATCTTCCACTGATAAAGCTGTCGTTTGACTTATATGGACCCCTTGAATGAGCACGGAAAGACTCTCTTTCTTCAATCGATGACCCTTACAGGTTGGACAGTGATGTTCTGACATGTATTTCTGCATTTGCTCACGAATATAGTCTGAACTCGTCTCCTTGAAGCGCCTTTCGATGTTTCTTAAAACTCCTTCAAAAGGAATATATCCTTCTTGCACTCTTCCAAAATCATTTTTATAACGGAAATATATCTTATCTTTACCTGAACCAAGCAAGACCTTATCCATCTTCTCTTCCGGTAAATCTTTAACGGGCACATCCATATCTATTCCATAATGGTTGGCCACCGCTTCAAGGAGCTGAGGATAATATTGAGAACTCGTCGGCTCCCATGGCGCAATCGCATGTTGACGGAGGCTTAATTCGTTATTCGGGATGACCAGATCACGGTCCACCTCAAGCCTCGCCCCCAAGCCATCACAATCCGGGCAGGCCCCGAACGGGCTATTGAAGGAAAACATCCTCGGCTCTAACTCTTCAATCGAAAATCCGCAGTATGGACAAGCATGATGTTCACTGAAAAGCAGCTCTTCCTCACCCATTACGTCAATGATGACTTTGCCTTCGCCAAGCTGCAAAGCACTTTCCAATGAATCTGCAAGCCTGGCCATGATCCCCTCTTTAATGACGATCCGGTCAATGATGACTTCAATCGAATGTTTCTTATTTTTTTCGAGAGTGATTTCCTCACTGAGATCATGCATTTCCCCGTTCACACGAATGCGGACATAACCTTGTTTCTTAACATCCTCCAAAACTTTCGCATGTGTCCCTTTTCTGCCTGAGACGAGCGGTGCCAATACCTGAAGCTTGGTTCTCTCAGGGTAATCAAGAATGCGGTCCACCATTTGTTCGATCGTTTGTGAGGTGATTTCAATATTATGGATCGGACAGGTCGGCCTGCCGACCCGTGCAAATAACAGCCTTAAATAATCATAGATCTCCGTAACAGTCCCTACGGTTGAACGAGGATTCCGACTGGTCGTTTTCTGGTCTATGGAAATGGCTGGTGACAAACCTTCGATCGCATCGACATCCGGTTTATCCACTTGGCCTAAGAATTGACGAGCATAAGCGGACAGTGATTCTACATAACGTCTTTGCCCTTCTGCATAAATCGTATCAAAAGCCAAGGAAGACTTTCCAGATCCGGATAATCCGGTCAGCACAACAAGTTTGTCTCTCGGTATCGTGATATCAATATTCTTTAAATTGTTGGCCCTGGCGCCTTTTATCACAATTTTATCCATTGCCATGTTTCGTCACCCTTCCGCTTTTAACTCTAGTAATAAATCACGCAGCTCGGCAGCTCGCTCGAAGTCCAGTGCCTTTGCCGCTTCCTTCATTTCTTTTTCCATGCTTGCCATCACTTTTAAACGCTCTTTTTTAGGGAGCTTAGCAAGGCTTGGTGCAAGATCTTCCTTATACTCTTCGCCTTCTTCGGCTACATGCGTCGCCCTTATGGAGTCACGGATATCCTTTTGAATGGTTTGAGGCATTATTCCATGCTCTTCATTATACTTCTCCTGGATTTCACGGCGCCGCCTCGTTTCATTGATGGCAAGTTCCATCGAATTCGTGATGCGGTCTGCATACATGATGACATGGCCGTTGGCATTACGGGCTGCACGGCCCATCGTTTGAATAAGCGAACGTTCCGAGCGAAGGAACCCTTCCTTATCGGCATCCAGAATGGTCACCAACGACACTTCCGGAATATCCAGGCCTTCCCGTAAAAGGTTGATTCCAACGAGTACATCATATTTGCCCATTCGGAGTTCCCGGATGATTTCTATCCTTTCCAAGGTCTTCACTTCCGAATGAAGATATTGGACCTTGATGCCGATTTCCTTTAAATAATCAGTTAAATCTTCAGACATCTTTTTCGTCAAGGTCGTTATGAGCACACGCTCGTTCTTTTTGACGCGCTCCTGTATTTCACCGATCAGGTCATCTATCTGCCCTTCAATCGGCCGCACTTCTACCGTCGGATCCAGCAATCCGGTAGGACGGATGATTTGCTGAACCATTTCTGGCGTATGTTCGAGTTCATATGGTCCCGGAGTTGCCGAAACGAATATGGATTGATGGACCTTTTTTTCAAATTCTTCAAATCTTAGCGGGCGGTTATCTTTCGCAGACGGCAGACGGAAGCCATGGTCGACGAGCACTTGCTTTCGCGCCTGATCTCCATTGAACATTCCGCGGATTTGCGAAAGGGTTACATGTGATTCATCCACGACCAATAGGAAGTCCTCTGGAAAGTAGTCCATTAAAGTGTATGGTGTCGCACCTGAGGGACGAAGGGTTAAATGGCGGGAATAGTTCTCTATCCCTGAACAAAAGCCCATTTCCCGCATCATTTCCAAATCATAGCGGGTCCGCTGCTCCAAGCGCTGTGCTTCAAGAAGCTTTTCATCTTCCCTTAATTCCTTCAGTCTCTCTTCCAGTTCCGTTTCGATATTTTGAATGGCTATCCGCATTTTCTCTTCGCGGGTTACGAAGTGGGAAGCCGGGAAAATGGCAATATGTTCCCGTTCACCGGTAATTTCACCGGTCAGGGCATCGACTTCACGGATACGGTCAATCTCATCCCCGAAAAACTCGACCCGCACACAATGTTCATCACGGGAGGCCGGGAAAATTTCGACGACGTCGCCGCGAACGCGGAAGGTCCCCCGTTGGAAAGCAATATCATTCCTCTCATATTGAATGTCCACGAGTCTGTGCAGCAAGGCATTCCGGTCTATTTCCATGCCTGTTCGGAGGGAAACGACCATCTCCCGGTACTCTTCAGGAGAACCGAGTCCATATATGCACGAAACACTGGCAATGATGATGACATCTTTCCTTTCGAACAAAGATGATGTGGCCGAGTGACGCAGTTTATCGATTTCATCATTGATGCTTGCATCTTTTTCGATGAATGTATCCGTGGATGGAACATAAGCCTCTGGCTGGTAGTAATCATAATAGCTAACGAAGTATTCGACCGCATTATTAGGGAAGAACTCTTTGAACTCACTGTAAAGCTGCCCTGCCAACGTTTTATTGTGGGCAATGACAAGAGTCGGTTTATTGATCTTTTGGATCACATTGGAAACGGTGAACGTTTTTCCTGTACCCGTTGCCCCCAATAGCGTCTGCATTTCCTTGCCTTCCTTAATCCCTTCGACCAGCATTTCAATTGCTGCCGGCTGATCTCCTTGAGGAGAGTATTTTGAGACTAACTCAAACTTATCCTTCACCAAGCATGGCCTCCTATTGAAATATTTTTATATGAAAACGGGACATGCCTATATCCCTTCTATTTATTCCGGCTTAATAAAGCATATATACACATTCTACCACAATAGCCTGAAAACAAACCAGCAATAAGCGAACATCCATTCGTTTTTTTGTTTTAATGAACTTCATGATGTGTTGAGGGGAATGACAAGTTTGAGTACAAAAAAAGCACCTTTGATGTCAGGCGCTCTTAGATGTACGTTTCATCATTCTTTTTGATAACCAAAAACCCACTGTCAGGGATAAGGCATCGACGATGATCAATAAGTTTGTATGCGTATAACCTTTATATGCGGAAGCTGTAATCAAGGCAACAGTTAAAACAAGGCCTACGACATTGTTATAGGTGACTCTTGAAAATAGCATGACAAGTAGACAAGGAAGGAAAAGGGCAGAAAGAATTTTAATCATTTTTTCATCTCCTTTATAAGAGAAAAATAGAGTAGTTTCAGTTTAAATGATTATGAAGTTTTTTGCCAATCAATTTCCTGCTTGATTTTCAAGGCATCCTTGGAAGAGTATCACACATCCATCAATTATGCCCAATAAAAAAAAGAGGCAAACCCCTTTATAAGGAAGTTTGCTTCTTTTCAGTTCAATCAATATGGATCCGCTTCATGCCCTTTTCTAACGGCGTCCTCAGGGTTATCCGTCCCACCCAGTGGTTTTGAAGATTCCGTATGTTCAGATGCCGCGGACAGTCCCTCTTTCAACCTGCGGCCATACTCTTCATCGGCCTCTTCGGCAAGTGCTATCATTTTTTCCTGAATGCGCTTGTCGGCAGGAGCCAATGCCGCCACTAAATTGGAAATTAAATCGTCTTTTTCCCAATCCTCGAATTCCCGGAACGTTTCCCCGGCCTGTTTCGTATTGTTTTGGCGATCGATTGTCTCACGGACAAGTTTCCCTTCCACCATAGGTGTATACTCTTTACCCGTTTGATTGGCTTCCTTCAAGCCGCCAACAGTGGATGGTTCGTAGTTGATGTGGGGGCTTTGGCTGCCTCTGCCAACTTCATATTGCATCTGTCCGCCAGTCTGATTCGTGGCAGTTCGTTTCTTTGGAGCATTGATCGGCAGTTGCAAATAATTCGCGCCAACACGGTGACGCTGTGTATCGGAATAAGAGAATGTACGTCCCTGTAACATCTTGTCATCAGAAAAATCCAGTCCATCAACTAGGACACCGGTACCGAATGCAGCCTGTTCGACTTCAGTGAAATAGTCTTCAGGGTTTTTATTCAATACCATCGTACCGACATGCAGCCATGGGAACTCATCTTTCGGCCAGATCTTCGTATCATCCAGCGGATCGAAATCCAACTCAGGATGATCATCATCACTCATGATCTGTACGTTGAGATCCCATTCAGGATAGTCCCCGCGTTCAATCGCTTCATATAGATCCTGTGTGGCATGATTGAAATTCGTAGCTTGAATTTCATTGGCCTCTTGCTGCGTCAGGTTCTTGATCCCTTGTTTCGGTTCCCAATGATACTTGACGAGCACTGCTTTCCCTTCCTCATTCACCCATTTATAAGTATTGACCCCTGATCCTTGCATCATGCGGTAGTTAGCTGGGATGCCCCATGGGGAAAACACAAAGGTAACCATATGGAATGTTTCAGGCGAACTTGAGCAAAAATCGAAAATCCTCCTGCCGTCCTGAATATTCGTGACCGGATCCGGTTTGAAGGCATGAATCAAATCCGGGAATTTCATGGCATCACGGATAAAGAAAATTTTCAGGTTATTGCCTACAAGATCCCAGTTTCCATCTTCCGTATAAAATTTAACGGCAAATCCCCTTGGGTCACGTAACGTTTCCGGGGACGTCCCTCCATGAATAACAGATGAAAATCTCACGAATACCGGGGTTTTTTTACCTTCTTCCTGAAAAACCTTCGCTCTCGTATATTTTGAAATCGGCTCGTCCCCCGCTTTACCGGTCGGAACGAAATAACCATGCGCACCTGCACCGCGGGCATGTACAACCCGTTCAGGGATGCGCTCCCTATCGAAGTGGCTGATCTTTTCCAAAAAATCATAGTTCTCAAGTGTACTAGGACCTCTGTTCCCTACAGTTCTCAGACTCTGGTTATTCGTTACCGGGTGTCCTTGCCTGTTCGTTAATGTTTCATTCGTTTCATCATTTGTTTTTTTGGATTTATCAGACAAAAAAATCCCTCCTTTGTTAATAAAAGCCACAATACTACTATACTTTCCCCCATTCCCTATATTTAACTCTTCAATCTTCAAAATTTAATTGAAATTAGGTAAATAAGTACTTTTCCCCTATATATAGATGAGCCTATTTTCATGCCATTAACGACTTGAAGCATTTAGTAGTCGGAGTGAGCATACCCATTTTTGTATAAGTCAACATCACACCACTATAATGAAATGAGGATAAAAAATTTAAAAAGCGGGGTGCCTTCATTGGACGAATCAATAATAGGAAGACTTGGCAGGATGATGACCGGAAAAACCAGTCGTTGGGTTGTCATTGCCGCATGGATAATTGCAGCAATCGCATTAACCTTTACATTGCCTGCCGTTAATGATCGAACAGCAAATAATGCCTCAGACTTGCCTGAAGACTCGCCTTCTGTCGTGGCTGATGAACTTATTAAAGAAGAGTTTCCAAATTCCTCTGGAATACCTGCCCTGCTTACATGGCATCGGGAAGGTGGACTGACAGAGGCCGACTTGGCTGAAATCCAGTATCTTTCCAAGGAACTGACAGATAATCCATTGACACAGCAATCTTTCTTACCGCCGCTTCATGAAATTCCGTTGCCTGCTCTTAAAGGATCGGTTTCAGAAGATGGAACGACTTTCGTACAGCCGCTTTTCTTTAAAGAAAATACCGAGACTGAAATTCTCGAAAAAAATCTTGAAAGCATTAATGAAGCAGTAACGGAGCGCATTGGAACGGACCCATTCAATGTCCCGACCGATTCAGATGAATTATCCCTTCGAGTGACAGGCCCTGTAGGGATATCAGTCGATGCAACGGGTTTATTTTCAGGTGCTGATTTCAAATTGCTTTTAGCGACAGTAATACTTGTACTTGTCGTATTATTACTCATTTACCGCTCTCCGCTTTTAGCCATAATTCCTTTAATCGGAGTAGGCTTCTCCTATATTGTCACAAGCCCGATCCTTGGCTTCATGGCAGATCATGGTTGGATTACAGTCGATTCACAGGCCATTTCAATCATGACCGTATTATTATTCGGTGCCGGGACGGATTATTGTCTATTTTTAATTTCTCACTATAGAAGTGAATTAAGGAATCATGAAAGCAAACGGAAAGCCATGATCGCCGCATTTAAAGATTCATCAGGCGCCATTGCGATGAGCGGGCTAACGATCGTTATCTCCCTGCTAACTTTGCTTGTAGCCAAATACGGAGCCTACCACCGTTTCGCTGTACCATTCAGCTTGTCGATATTAATCATGATGGTGGCAGCTTTAACACTTGTACCGGCATTGCTTTCTGTATTCGGAAGGGCTTCCTTCTTCCCAATCGTCCCGCGTACACCTGAAATGGAAGAAGCATGGGCCAAGAAAAAGGGAAAAGCCGTCAAAAAGCATAAAGAAGGCCACATCGGTAACTGGATTGGCCATATCGTCACAACCAAGCCATGGACGGTCATTCTTACATGCCTGATCATCTTCAGTGTTTTAGCTGGATATTCTTCACAAATAAAATATTCATATGATATTCTCTCTTCCTTCCCTGAAGATATGAACTCCCGTGAAGGCTATTCTGTCATTTCCGACTCGTACTCACCGGGCGAACTGGCACCGGCGACAGTGGTTGTCGATACGGATGGTGAAGAAATTGATTTAGCACCGGCATTAAAAGGGATGGATATTGTTGAAACTGTTGCCGATCCAGTCACAAGTAAATCGAATAAAGATCTGCAATCCTATGAGGTCACATTCAACATCAACCCATATGATATCGAGGCCATAGATTCCATTCCGGAAATCCGCACAATGGCGGAGAAAGAATTGAAGGCCGCCAATATATCTTCCGTTGATGAAAAGGTTTGGGTTGGCGGGCAGACTGCGACTCAATTCGATAAAAGGGATACCGTCAAATCCGATGAATTCATGATCATCCCGATCATCATCGTCCTGATTTCCTTGCTCCTTTTAGCTTACTTGCGATCTGTGACAGCCATGGTGTATTTAATGGGGACAGTCATTCTCTCATTCTTTGCAGCTATGGGCTTAGGTTGGATAATCCTGCACTATTTCATGGGTGTCGATGCGATAGAGGGGACAATTCCACTTTATTCTTTCGTATTCCTTGTCGCACTTGGAGAAGATTATAACATTTTCATGGTTTCAAGCATTTGGCGTAAGAAAGAAACGATGCCAATCAAGCAGGCCATCAGAAAGGGCGTTGCCGAAACTAGCGGTGTCATAACCTCCGCCGGAATAATCTTGGCAGCCACTTTTTCCGTTCTAGCCACACTTCCGATTCAAGTATTGGTCCAATTCGGGCTCATTACCGCCCTTGGTGTGTTAATGGACACATTCATTGTGCGCCCGTTCCTTGTTCCTGCAATCACCTCCCTCCTTGGCAGCCGTGCCTTTTGGCCGGGGAAAGTGACCAACCAAGAAGAGAAAGAACAGGCCAATTAATAAAGTTGTCCGCTTTACCCTTCTTCATTAAAAACCCTGTGCCCCATAAATGCATAGGGTTTGAGTTTGTAGACAAAAGGGTTTTTACCTAAAATTTCAAAACAAAGCCGATTGTAACGGAAGGTGCGAGACTCCTGCGGGAAAAGCGCGGCGAGGAGGCTTCCGGACCGCCCGCGGAAAGCGAGTGCCTGGAGTTGAAATCATCATTCTTCGAGTTTTATAAACCTTCATAAAAACTGAGATAAACTAGATTTTCATCAAGTTTGTCTACAGTCTGAAGACCTTGTGCCCCATAAATGCACAGGGTTTTTCATCTTTTCAAAATTTAGGAAAACTTTCAGTTGACACTATTGCTTTCAGCTCTTATAATTACATTAAGTTAAGATATCTCAAATTAAAGATATATAAATTCAAGATTAATAATCAGGAGGAATAAATATGACAAATACAAAATGGATAGTCGACCCGACTCACAGCGCTATTGAATTTTCCGTAAAACATATGATGATCGCTAAAGTAAAAGGAAGTTTTAATAAGTTCGAGGCAAGCATTCTAGCAAACCCATCGGATCTAACGACTGCAGAGATTGATTTTACCGTTGATGTGGCGAGTATCGACACACGCAATGCAGACAGGGACAATCACTTGCGTTCCGCTGACTTCTTTGATGTAGAAAAAAACCCTACATTAACATTCAAATCAACAAAAATCGTGAAAACGGATGAAGATGAATACGATGTAACTGGAAATGTGACTCTTAACGGAGTCACACAAGAAGAAACTTTCAACATCACCTTTGAAGGCCAAGGGAAAGATCCATGGGGAAATGAAAAAGCAGGCTTCAGCGGAAAAGGGAAAGTCAAACGCAGTGATTATGGTCTAACATATAACGCGGCATTAGAAACAGGCGGCGTACTGATCGGCGATCAAATCACGCTTACCATCGAAATCGAAGCAGCTAAAGAAGCTTAAAGAAATAAAGAAGCAGCCATCCCTAGGATGGCTGCTTTTTTTTTGCATGTACCGGAATTACGAATTCCTCGTTTTATATAGTAAATAAATGAAGTAAGGTGCCCCGATGCTCGCTGTGAAGACACCAGCCGGTATTTCCAAAGGTGAGAATAAGGTCCGTCCAATCAAATCCGCCACCATAACCAGGATGCCGCCAAGCAAGGCCGAGGTGGGCAGTAACACTCCAAAACTAGAACCAACCAGCCTTCTGGCCATGTGCGGTGCCATTAATCCCACAAATCCTATTCCCCCAGCAAAAGCTGTGGAACCGCCAATCAAGGCCGTACTGATCATCAATAATGTAAACCGCTGTTTTTGGACATGTCCCCCAAGTCCCGTTGCCAGGTCATCCCCCAGCTCCTGTAAATTAATATTCCTGGCATACAGGAAGGCGATTAACAGGAATAGAATCGTCCATGGTGCCAGTACAGCGATATTATTCCAGGTGGAGGTGGACACTGACCCGGTGATCCAAAGGTTTGCCTGGCTCGCTTGATAGACGGGGCCAAGAATCATCATCATCGTAGTGAGCGCCTTCATTAAAGCCATCACCCCAATCCCGATCAACACAAGCCTGATCGGGGGAACCCCATTTTTCCAGGCTAATGAATAAACGAGTAAGGCCACGACTGTCGCCCCAATGAAGGCAGCTAACGGCAGCCAATTGATGCTCACCGTTAATGAATGGTTCTTATCGCTAAAAATGGCCAAGAATCCAACGACCGCTACAGTCGCTCCTCCCGTTATCCCCAAGATATCTGGCGAAGCAAGTGGATTTCGAATCATCCCTTGAAGGATTCCCCCAGCTACAGCAAGGCCCATCCCTACCAACAGGGCAACAATTATTCTAGGCAGGCGGAAAGATTGGATAATAAGCCGGTCACTCTCCGTCCCCCCTCCGATGAAGACCTGGAGAACACTTAGCGGATTTATATTCATTTCACCCACTCCAGTACTGACTACAAACACTAGTGAAGTGACTAAAAATAATATGAAAATCACGATCATGGCTTTTTTATCCATCAAGAATGATATTTTTTCATTAAACAAACGAAAGCTCTTATATGACTTCATCGACCGCTGAACCCCTTTCTAGCTATATAAATAAAGAATGGGGTCCCGATAATGGCTGTCATGACTCCAACCGGAACTTCTCGAGGCATCAGGATATACCTGGATATGACATCGGCTGCAATCAAAAGCACCGCCCCGAAAAGTCCAGAGAAGGGAATCAACCAGCGATGATCGATGCCAACTATAGAACGGGTAAGATGCGGAACGACGATTCCTATAAAGCCAATCGGACCCGCAACCGCTACTGATCCGCCAGAGAGCAGGATGATTGCCAGCCCCAGGACCAGTTTAAGGAATGCTATATTCAGTCCAAGACCTTTTGCAACATCTTCACCCATGGATAACACATTCATTTTACCGGACATGATCAAGGCAAGGGCCCAGCCTACGACAAGATAAGGCAGGACGGCAACTAAATTGTCCAGACTTCTACCGGAAACGGATCCGGCAAGCCAGAATAGGACTTGCTCTAAAAGAGCCTCATTAGAAACAAGAAGACCTTGTGTAAGGGAGGCTACCATCGCCGTCATGGCTGCACCTGCCAATGTCAGCTTCATCGGTGTCAAGCCGCCGCGTCCCATGCTTCCAATCATAAATATGCTTATCGCGGCGATGGCGGCCCCTAGGAATGACAGCCATGTGAATACTTGAAGATTGCTTACCCCAAAAACGGTGACACCAGTGACCACCGCCAATCCCGCCCCGGCGTTGACCCCGAATATATCTGGAGAGGCGAGGGGGTTTTTAGTTAGCGTTTGCATCAAAACCCCGGAGATGGCTAAACTTGCACCGATGGCCGAAGCGATCAGGGCACGCGGAAGTCTGACTGATTGAATGACAATGTGTTCATTCGTCCCATTGAAATCGGTAAAAGCATCGATGGCCATTTTCCATGTTGTATCCGTATAACCGTATACAATGCTTGAGCACAGTAAAAACAGCAGCAAAAGAATGGTAATGAACAGCCCCATCCATTTCTGCCATGTATTTTTTAATAACATATCCAGTTACCTTTCCAATCACGTTTGTATATCAGTATTTAACTCAATTGTACTGGCGTTAACAGGATTATGTCAACGAATTTGAGAATCATTTTCAATTATATATTGACAGAAAAGTATATTCATTTTATGATGATGCTGTTAAGTGCGAATGATTATCATTTGCTGACAAATTGGGAGGGATACATAGATGTTTAGATTTAAGTCTTTATTAACCATTTTTACAATATTTGCAGTCTTCCTTCTAGCAGCTTGCGGGAATTCGGATGAAAAGGCCGATGGAAATAAAGCTGAAGACAAGAAAGAGGAGAAAAGCTACACAATTGAGCATGCCATGGGCACTGCCAAGTTGAAAGAAACGCCTAAAAGAGTCGTCGTTTTAACAAATGAAGGTACTGAAGCATTGATCGCTTTAGGAATTAAACCTGTTGGTGCCGTTCAATCATGGCTTGGTGATCCTTGGTACGACCATATTAAAGAAGATATGGATGGGGTCGAAGTTGTTGGTGTTGAACATGAAGTTAATTTAGAGAAAATCGCATCACTGAAGCCTGACTTGATTATCGGAAGCAAGATACGCCAAGAAGCTGTTTATGATAAATTAAATGCAATCGCCCCTACCGTTCTCTCGGAAACGCTAAGAGGAGATTGGAAAGAAAACTTCAAACTATATGCAAAAGCCTTGAACCTTGAAGAAAAAGGTAACGATGTAATTGCGGAATTCGATAAAAACACTGAAGATCTTAAAGCTAAATTGGGTGATAAAGTAAATCAAGAAGTTTCCATCGTTCGTTTCATGGCCGGAACTACTCGTATTTATTACACAGATTCATTCTCTGGAGTGATTTTCGATCAATTAGGATTTAAACGTGCAGAACAACAGAAGGAACTTTTCACTGCAGATAATAAATTAGGCAACCTTGCCATTGAGGTTGGAAAAGAAGTCATCCCTAAAATGGATGGAGATATTCTCTTCTACTTCACTTACGCTCCTGAAGGCGACAAACAAGCCCTAAGCACAGCAAAAGAATGGACGAATGATCCACTTTGGAAAAACCTTGATGCAGTCAAAAACGGAAATGCCCATGAGGTTAGCGACGCAACATGGAATACAGCTGGCGGAGTAATTGCAGCTAATAAAATGCTGGAAGATATAGAAAAAATCATGCTTGAAAAGTAATAACACGTTTCCAATGAAAAAGGCCTTTCTCGATATAATTCGAGAAAGGCCTTTTATTTTATGTCATTAACCCACTTGTCCGCTTTCCTTCAATTGATCGTCAACGAACAAGAGGCCCAGTTCGTAATGCTCCCCGTCAAATAGAGCTCTTTGCACAAAACGAATCTGTTCATTATTATCGATGACCTCGAGCTTGCAATGGGCCCGGTTTATTTGTAACGCCCTGTATAACTCTTCTTCTTCCCTGACGACGACACCATTTATTTTCGAAATGACCTCGCCTTTTTGCAACCCCATTTTATCTGCCGGAGATTGAGGGATAACGCCTAAGATCTGGACGCCCAGCTTACTTTTCGAAAAATAAAAAGGAAGCTTTCGATCCATTGCCTTTTGGGAATGATGCAGGAATTCACGGCCAAGGATTGCCAAAACAACCGTTATGATTGCCAATGGAGGGTACCAGTAACCAGCTGCAGCCAATACCGTAATCACGATTCCCAATGCCCCTACCTTTTTGCCTTGCGCCTTAATGGCCAGTTCCGGGAGCGTCCCATGAACTTTTTGCTTAAAGCCGATTAAAATGGGCAGTACGATCGGCGACAGGGACATGTCCCCTATTGTAAAAACCGGATACCATTCGAAAGGCGCTGGAAGTTGTCCTCCAGGAATCATAACGAACATGGGAATTAGCCAGACTCTCTGTGAAACATACACACCTATCGGCTGCCCCCTCTTGGATACCTCCAAGTGAGGAGAGACCTTTTTACTTCCATTAGCAACAATCAAAAACCCTTCAGCAATCAGTAATAACCCCATTAAAATAACAAGTGTCGGATAAACGGACCGATCCAGTTGATTAAGGGCATCCTGAAATAACGTCAGCTCGATATCTCTATCATATAAAAAGAACAGGATAAAGAATGTGAGCCCCATTGTATAAACAGGGGAAACAAACCTCTTTTTCATGGATAGCATGGCCAATACCGTAACCACTGCCATGATGGGCATTGCCGCCAAAGGAATGGCGAGTCCGGTTGCCAGCGTGAGGAAGGAAAGGATCAATCCCCCTATCAATCCTTGAGGCAGCATGGAACGCAGCTCCATGGAAAAACTGTAGATCTTCGTAGTAAAATCATGTCGTTCCCGTTTAACGCGAAGATAGCCGATGAATAAGCAATAGGCAATCGAAACATAAAGCAAGGGGTGAAGGAAAAGTTTCCCTAATCCCATTAAGCATGCAATCAGCCAATCCGTTGTCAATTTCTTTCCACCATCCTCAAAAGTAATCAAAATTTTGTCATATTTCGTTCTGGTCAGTTACCTCCTATTCTATCAAAAATGTAGCCTCCATGCCTATTAATTGCAGAAAAATTAGGTTTATCTCAAGTTAGCAGGCAAGGAACGATTAAATGCAAAAGAGGCACCGCTCCAAGGGGAACGATGCCAACAAGTTTACTTCACTAAATAATTCAAAGCCGTGCGTAACTGAATATCATTATCTTCATCCTGGATCTTTTCCAGAATGGCGGATTCCAGTTGCGCTGCGGTTTTAGCATCCATCTTACCGGTCACATCCAGGCCGAATTGTTTCTGGAATGCCTTTACTGCGATTTCTGTACTCCAATCAAAATATCCATCCTCACGCCCCGGTTCAAATCCGAGTCCTTTCAGAATGCTTTGGGCATACTGGATTTGTTCATCATTCATATCCCGCTCCAACACCTTCTCAATGGCCAGCTGATGGGCATCAAAATACTCCGGTTGTTTGACTTTGATCGTCGGTTCGATCCCTTTTTTGTGGATCCAGTTCCCTGATGGAGTCAGCCACTTATATAACGTAAGTTTAATCTTACTGCCATCACCCATTGGTACAGCTTGCTGTACTGTGCCTTTCCCGAAGGTCTTCTCGCCAACCAATGGATAGCCTCCCGCCTCTTGCATGGCGCCAGCCAGGATTTCCGAGGCTGAGGCGCTGCCTTTATCCGTCAAGACGGCAATGGGATAACTTTTTGCTTTCTTTAGACTTGTGAAAAACGATTGTGTTTCCCCCGTTCTTTCTGCAATTTGCAAATAGGGCTTGTCTTTTGTGATGAACTCGCCAAGAATCGTTTCCACACTGGAAAGAAGGCCGCCTGGATTGCCGCGTACATCTATGACCAAGCCCTTGATTCCCGTCTTTTCCAGCTTCTTCATCTGCTTTTTGAAATCACTTGCAGTATTTTCCGAGAATGTGGTCAACTCGATATAACCGATTTGTTCTCCGCCGACTTCCTTAATTGATGAAAATACGGTATCCAATGGAATTTCGGCACGCACCATATTGAATTCAAGTGGATTATCAATCCCTGCCCGCTTTATTTCCATTTTGACGGGTGACCCTTTTTCGCCGCGGATTTTCAGGCGTGTTTCATACAGATCCAACCCTTCTACACTTTCACCATTCACCTTGAGGATTTGATCTTTCGGCTTTAATCCAGCTTTTTCAGCAGGCGAGTCTTTGTAAGGAGAAACAATTATGACCTTACCATCTTCCATTCCGATTTCAGTCCCGATCCCTTCAAAAGAGGAGTCCAGGGTTTCATTGAATTGCTTAGCGGTCTCCTTGTCCATATATACGGAATAAGGATCTTTCAGCGCTGACAGCATGCCTTGGATGGCACCCTCCACCAGGTTGGAGCCGTCCACCTGTTCTACATACTGACTTACGATCAAGCCGTAAGCTTGTTCCACTTTTGCCCATTCCTTATCCTTCGGTATTTCTTGGCTTTCATCCTTTGCTTCATTCTTGGCCGGAAGGCTTGTCCAATATATGCCCCCGACTGCTCCAATGGCAAGTGACATGATGATTACTAGAGGAAGCACCCATTTTTTGACCATATTTATCCCCATTTCTGACCTGATATGTATTTCACTATATGAGCGTAATGGAAAGAATATGCTTATAGAAAACCACATAAAAAAACAGACCAGGAATTTATCCTGGTCTGTTTTTCATTTGATATATTGGGTATTAATTAGGTATATAGTTTAATGGATTAACAGCATTTGACTTGCTATAATTCCATGGTCCTTTATGTAGTTCAAAGTGTAAATGCTGACCATATGAATGTCCTGTGTTACCCATGATGCCAATTTGTTGACCTTTGGCAACTACAGCACCTTCGCTTGCTTGTCTAGAACTTAAGTGTGCATACACAGTAGTCCATTGCTGACCGCCGATCGAATGGGTAACGAAGATGACGTTACCGTATGAACTTGAGAAGTAAGAACGGCTTACGACTCCGTCGGCTGCAGCTACAATTGGAACCGTTCCGCTAGCAGCGATATCGATGCCGGCATGCTGTTTATTCCAACGTTCACCCATTGTTGAAGATACATATCCTGCACTAGGTCTAGTGAAAGTACCCGATGATACGGCTGGCGCTTGACTTACATTAGACGAAGCCGGTGAAGATGATGATGAACTGTTGCTTTTTGCACTATATCCTGAAGAAGTGGATTGTTTTTTTGATTCAGATGCTTGTGATGCTGCTTGTGATGCTGCTTGTGCAGCCGCTTGTGCCGCTTCTTGCTCTGCACGTTTTTTCGCTTCGGCTGCCGCTTTTTTACGAGCTGCTTCCAATTCAGCAAGACGTTGATGTTCTAAGCTGATGGCTGATTTGATGGCTTTTTCTTGAGCGGCAAGATTCGCTTTTTCTTCCTCTAGACCCATCTTCTCATGTTCATGCTTTTCGGTTTGTTGCTTTAATTTTTTAACCAATGCATCCTTTTCTTGCTTCTGCTGTTTTTGTTGCTTTTGAATTTCCAATAGTTCAGCTTTTGCCACTTCTAAACTGGCAAGCTTCGTTTCAACAGCTTTTTGCTTTTCTTCCAGATCCTTTTTATCCAGCTCATGCTGCTTTAAAATATCGCGGTCGGCTTCAGCGATTGTCGCTACAGCTCCGACACGGTCAACTAAATCCCCAAAACTGGATGATCCGAATAATACTTCAAGGTAGTTCACGTCCCCGCCAGTCTCCTGGAAAGAAAGTGCCCTTTCCTTCAATACTTCATTACGTTTGGCGATTCGCTCTTTTAATATTTTAATCTCTTCTTTCAATGCCTCGATTTCTTTTTTCGTTTGTGTAATCTCAGCATTTTTAGCATCGATTTTTTTTGCGGACTCTGCGATTTTCGCTTCAATGGCAGCGATTTGGTCTTCTGCTGTCATTTGCTTATCCTGCAGGCTATCGATTTTCTTTTCCGTGTCGGAAATATTCGATTCAACACCTGAACGTTTTTCCTGGATGGATTCTTTCTGTTTTTCTAAATCCGAAATAGACTCAGCATAAACCGAAGGTGCCGCTAGAATGCTTCCCAACCCGATCATGATGGAGGCATTCATGGCAATGATATTTTTTTTCACGTTTCATTTCCCCTTTCAACCCGTTACATCCTAGCCTTGTAACGTCTCTCTATTTATGTCTGGCTACTTTTGGCTTTCGAGTAAAGATACACTTTTATACTTTCAAGAACTTCCTGACGGACATCAAGCTGCCCCATATTCCGATAACCGCACCAATTACGATGAGGATGGCCGATACTTGATAAATAAACGGATTTGCAGGCAAGAAATCTATGAATTTGAACGTAATCTGCGGTGCTGCATATTTATAAAGATTATAGTAGAGTACTGCAATCAGTCCTATCGGAATGATGGAACCGAGGACTCCCAGCCAAAGTCCTTCCAAGAAGAATGGCCAACGGATGAATGTATTCGTCGCTCCTACCAATCTCATGATCTCAATTTCTTTTCTTCTGGCTACAATGGTAATTTTAATCGTATTCGAAATCAGGAACATTGCAGTAAATAGTAATCCTACAATAAGAACGATCCCTATGTTTCTAGCAATATTAACAAAGCTGAATAGTTTCTCGACGTAGCCTTGTCCATATTTAACACTTTGGATATATTCCATACCTTCGATCTTTTTTGCCACCTTGATGACATCTTGCGGAGATTTCGTTTTGATAACATAAACGTCCCTTAATGGGTTATCCTGTTCAAATGGTTTAAAAGCCTCACCATTATCTCCTAAATCATCTATTAAATTAGTAAGCTCTTCATCCTTTGGAGAGAAAATCACTGATTCGATGCCGTTTATCTCCGTAATTTGCTTACCTATAGCTTTTATATCGTCATCATTCGCCGCATTATCAATATGTGCACGAACTTCGACATCTTTCTCCACATTTCCCGCGATATGATTTAAATTCATCATGAGCACTAAAAAGACGCCAACCAAAGTTAGAGTGACCGTTACTGCACTGACTGAAGCAAACGTCATCCATCCATTACGGCCAATATTTTTAAAACTTTCACGGAAGTGACGGAGCAATGTTCTAAATTTCATATCCGTAATCACCTCGATGTTCATCGCGAACTATTTTTCCACTTTCAATGGCAATGACACGTCGTTTAATATTGTTGACGATGTCCCTATTATGTGTGGCCATGACCAGTGTAGTTCCGCGTTTATTAATTTCTTCGAATATGTTCATGATTTCCCATGATGTTTCGGGATCAAGATTACCTGTAGGCTCGTCGGCTATGACTACCTTGGGATCATTGACGATCGAACGGGCTATTGCAACCCTTTGCTGTTCCCCACCAGATAACTCGGAAGGAAGCATTCTCGCTTTATGTTTAATGCCAACCAGATCAAGAACTTCCATGACTCTCTTTTTGATTTCTTCTGGTTCCTTTTCAATAACTTCCATGGCAAAAGCAACATTTTCATATGCAGTGAATGTTTGAAGGAGTTTAAAATCTTGGAATACCATACCGATATTACGGCGGAATAGAGGAACTTTCGAATTGCGGATACTTGGCAGGCTTACTCCATTGACCAAGATATTACCGCTTGTAGGCTTTTCTTCCCTATACATCATTTTGATGAAGGTCGATTTTCCGGCACCGCTCGGACCCACTACATAAACGAATTCGCCTGGCTTTATTTTCACATTGATACCATTAATGGCAATTACGCCATTTGGATATGTCTTTTTCACATCTATCATTTCTATCATTCTAAAACCACCTAATTTGCTTGGATTATCACTATGTATCTACAGCTTTTCGACAATTTTCACTGAAATCTGACAGGAATCTCTCTTACTTGAGCACAGAAACATTATAACATCATATTTTGTCAAATTAAGCATAAAAAATATTACAGTTTCATTTCAGTTAGACATATATCAACATCTATGTAATAATTCCAGGATTTTGATTGCTTGATAAGGGGTTGATCGTGAGTTGTTTCGAGGGTTTAATGGAGGCTAAATGAAACGTCCCGCTAAGCAGAACGTTTCATTAATCATTATTTATGTTCAGCAAGCCATTCAGCGACCATGCTCGCTTCCTTGCCCTTGATTATACCTTTTGGCATTCCGCCTTGACCATTGGCAATGACTTTTTCAATGTCTTCTTTTGATAGCTTGGAGCCTACCTTCGTCAAGTTCGGTCCCACGCCGCCTTCAAGATTCACTGCATGGCAGCTTGAACATTTGTTTTCATAAATTTTTGCGGCATCACCGGCACCTGCCGTAGTCGTTTCGTTATTTTCACTTGCAGGCTCTTTATCTGCAGCATCATCGTTCCCACCGCATGCAGCCAAGGCCAAAGAAGTACCCAGAACTAAAGCTAACCACTTCATTTTCATTGAACTTACCCCCTCTGATTTATACCAGCACAAGAACATTATACCAATTTCAATCCAGTTTAAAACCCTCCCCAAGTACCTCCGATGCGTCCATTACAATTACAAACGCTTTAGGGTCAACGAGTTTCACCAATTGTTTCAATTTGGTGAATTCCGACTTGTCTATTACGCACATCAAAATTGGTCGAGTATCATCCGTATAGCCGCCATACCCGGAGATGCCTGTTACACCCCGGTCCAGCTCATGTATGATAGCATCCCTTACTTCCATTTCTTTATTCGTGATGATCAGTGACATCTTCGAACGGTTCAATCCAATCTGGACGAGGTCGATCGTCTTGCTTGTCACATATAGTCCAATCAATGCATAAAGGCCTTTTTCAATATCAAAAACGATGGCAGCACTTAAAACGATGATTCCATCAATGACAGCCACACAGGTCCCCAATGACAGATGGGTATACTTATGGAAAATCTGTGCCGCCAAATCGGTCCCCCCTGTGGAACCCTTGCCGCGAAAGACGATCCCCAGCCCAAGCCCGACCATCATCCCCCCGCAAATAGAACCAAGCAATGCATCATTCGTCCATGCCTCCCAATCCTTTGTCAGAAATACCACTAAAGGCAGAAACAAGGTTCCAATCAGGCTTTTGGCTCCGAAATGCCTTCCGAGGACAATAAGCCCCGCGATGAACAAAGGGATATTAAAACCCCAAAGAACATAAGCCGGCTCCCAACCGAGAGTTGAATCGAGAATCGTGCTAATCCCGCTGACCCCTCCGGATGCGACCTGGTTAGGCAGTAAAAACACATTAAAACCAATGGCAATTATGGACGAACCGACAATCACCAATCCATACTCCGTTAACTTTTGAATGAAAGGGTGCCTCTGCTCCCGGTATCTTCTCTTCATTTTGCATAAGTCTCCTCGAACCATCATTATATCTAGTATTGGCCGAACGAGGTAGAGCATCCCTTTATAATCCTGTAAATGTCAGCCAGAAGATTCGTTAAATAGGAAATCATAAAAAAAGCCGGACCGGAGAGACCGGTCCGACTGGCTGATCTTATAATTTTGAGCGCAAGTACGCATCAATGAACATATCGATATCCCCATCCATGACAGCTCCCAAGTTTCCGGTCTCTGCACTGGTACGGTGATCTTTAACCATGGAATACGGATGGAAAACATAAGAACGAATTTGGCTTCCCCAGCCAATTTCCTTTTGCTCCCCGCGGATTTCATCCAATTCCGCTTGTTGCTGTTCAATTTCACGTTGATACAATTTGGCTTTCAGCATATTCATGGCCTGGGCCTTGTTTTTGATTTGAGATCTCTCGTTTTGGCACGTTACCACGGTGTTCGTAGGTAAATGGGTGATCCGGACCGCTGAGTCCGTTGTATTGATATGCTGACCACCTGCACCACTTGCCCGGTACGTATCAATTTTCAAATCTTCCGTACGTACTTCTATATTGATCGTCTCATCGAATTCCGGCATGACTTCACATGAAACGAATGAAGTGTGGCGTCGTCCTGAGGAATCGAAAGGAGAAATACGGACAAGACGGTGTACCCCTTTTTCCGCTTTCAAATAACCATAGGCGTTATGGCCTTTGAAAATTAAAGTGACACTCTTGATCCCAGCTTCATCACCTGGAAGGTAATCAAGGGTTTCCACTTTAAAGCCTCTTTTTTCACCCCATCTTGTATACATGCGCAACAGCATGGAACCCCAATCCTGGGACTCCGTACCGCCTGCACCGGGATGCAGTTCAAGAATGGCATTTTTCGAGTCATATTCTTCACTTAATAAAAGTTGAAGTTCAAAGTCATTCATCTTTTGTGCAAGAACCGTGATTTCTTCTTCCAGCTCCGCTAAAAGTTCTTGATCATTCTCCTCTTTCACTAATTCATATGTCAAATCCAGATTTTCATATGATTCATTCAGGTCGGACAATTGATTGACTTGTTCTTTCAAAGCATTCGTTTCATTGATGACAGTTTGTGCTTTTTGCTGATCATTCCAAAAATCGGGATGTGTCATCTCATTTTCCAGCTGTGCGATTCGTGCCTCTTTTTCATCTAAGTCAAAGAGACCCCCTAAAGTCCGTTAATCGTTGCGCTGTCCGTTCAAGTTCATTTCTTATTTCTGCTAATTCCATTTCTCTTCACCTCATTAAGTATGTTAAAAAAAATCCCTGAAGAGGGATTCCCTTCATTACAAATAAACCTCTTCAAACTATATGCAAACTAAACATGAAAAGAGGCGGCTAGCCTTGGACTTAACCGTCTCATCTTCATTATACACCTAACTTTAGCCTAAATTGCCATGGCAATTCTTATATTTTTTACCGCTGCCGCATGGGCATAACGCGTTTCTGCCAACGTCTTCCTTTTTACGGGCAGGGGCTTTTTTAACTTTTCCCCCGTCTTCTTCCTTCGGATTGACCGCTTGTCCTTTTATGACTTCCGTGCGTTCCAAATTGTTGCGAATTTCAGCCTTCATGATGTATTTCGCGACTTCATCTTCCATTGAAGCAATCATGGCTTCAAACATCGCAAAACCTTCAGATTGATATTCACGTAAAGGATCGATCTGGCCATAAGCACGAAGGTGGATCCCTTGGCGCAGTTGCTCCATTGCATCAATATGGTCCATCCACTTACTATCGACTGCACGAAGAACGATTACTTTTTCGAATTCACGCATTTGTTCTTCAGATAGCTCTTCTTCTTTTTGGTCATAGCCTTCTTTCACTTTGGCTAAAATGAACTCAACCAATTCCGATTCGTTTTTCCCTTCCAAATCAGCCACAGTGATTGAACCTTCATTGAATAGGTTACCATTCAGGTAATCGACAAGGCCTTGTAAATTCCAGCCTTCCTCATCGCCCATTGGTGCAAACGCGACAACATTTCGCTGGATGGATGCCGTGATCATCGTTTCGACGATTTCACGTAAGTTTTCACTTTCCATGACATCGAAACGCTGTTTATAGATAATTTCCCGTTGTTGACGGAGAACATCATCATACTGCAGTAATTGCTTACGTGAATCGAAGTTATTGCCTTCGACCCGTTTCTGTGCGGATTCAACGGCCCTTGTCACCATTTTACTTTGAATTGGCTGGGAATCATCCATACCTAGGCGTGCCATCATGTTTTTCATGTTATCCGAACCGAAGCGGCGCATCAATTCATCTTCCATTGATAAATAGAATTGAGTGACCCCTGGATCTCCCTGACGGCCGGACCGGCCACGCAGCTGGTTATCTATACGCCTGCTTTCATGACGTTCCGTGCCGATGACAGCAAGGCCCCCAAGCTCCTTGACACCTTCACCAAGCTTGATATCCGTACCGCGCCCTGCCATGTTCGTAGCGATCGTTACTGAGCCTTGATTACCTGCATTCGCAATGATTTCCGCTTCACGCTCATGGTTCTTGGCATTCAAAACATCGTGAGGGATTCCTTTTTTGGATAAATAGGCAGAAATGACCTCAGATGTTTCGATGGCAACCGTACCGACAAGCACAGGCTGACCCTTTGTATAACGTTCGGCGATGTCTTCCACAACAGCCTTGAATTTCCCATCAGTTGTCGCATATATGAGATCTGCCCTGTCATCCCTGATGATATTCCTGTTTGTCGGGATCGCTATGACATTCATATTATAAATATTGCGGAATTCCTCTTCTTCCGTTTTGGCTGTACCGGTCATACCTGAAAGCTTTTCATACATCCTGAAATAGTTCTGGAATGTAATCGTCGCAAGAGTCATGCTTTCATTTTGGATTTCAAGTCCTTCTTTCGCTTCGATCGCCTGGTGGAGACCTTCACTGTAACGGCGGCCTTTCATTAAACGGCCAGTGAATTGGTCAACGATGACTATCTCGCCTTCCTGGACGACATAATCCACATCCAAATGCATGGAAACATGAGCCTTTAAAGCCTGATTGATATGATGATTCAAAGTAACGTGACTAATATCGAATAAATTATCGATATTAAACGCTTTTTCAGCTCGATTCATCCCATCTTCCGTCAGCTGAACACCTTTTGTCTTCTCATCATATGTGTAGTCCGTATCTTTCTTTAAGGTTCTAACAAACGCATTGGCCTGGATATAAAGCTGAGCCGATTTCTGTGCCGAACCGGAAATGATCAATGGCGTTCTCGCCTCATCAATCAAAATCGAATCGACCTCATCGATGACAGCGAAGTGCAGCGGACGCTGTACCATTTGTTCTTTATATAACACCATATTGTCACGAAGATAATCAAAACCTAACTCATTATTCGTACTGTACGTAATGTCGGCATTATACGCTGCCTGCTTTTCTTCTTTAGAATGACTGTTCAAATTCAACCCGACGGTCAAACCGAGGAAATCATACAATACACCCATTTCGGTGGCATCACGGTGTGCCAAGTATTCATTGACAGTAACGACATGTACACCTTTACCGGTAAGCGCGTTTAAATAAACCGGCATCGTGGATGTTAAGGTTTTACCTTCCCCTGTTTTCATCTCGGAGATATTTCCATCATGAAGGGATGCCCCACCCATGATCTGAACACGGTAAGGATATAAGCCCAGAGCACGCTTTGCCCCTTCACGCGCAACCGCAAAAGCCTCTACAAGCAAATCATCAACGGTTTCCCCATTTTGATAACGCTCTTTAAACTCATCCGTTTTGGAACGCAACTGTTCATCCGATAGCGCAGCAGTCTCATCAGCCAGCGCTTCGACCTGATCGGCGATTTTTTCTAAACGTTTGATTTCTCGCTTATTCGGATCAAAAACTTTATTTAATATATTAAGCATTCAATAACGCTCCTCTATTATGGTAATGATCGTTCAATGACAAAATTCATATAAGTAAGAAGAAACACACCTTCTATTATTACTAATGCACGCTTAATTTTACCACTTCTGTCATAGAGGTACAACTTCATGTCACTTCCCTGGTATAGACCTGAATGCAATTCTTGCGAAAAACAATGGATAAATGAGGAGTAAAACTGTTAAAATAGAAGGAAGTATAAAAAATATGTTGCAAACTCCCCACTATTCCATATGCAAATGTGAATTATCCACAACCTTCCATCACTAGATGCTGTGTCCTCTCTAGAGATAGCATGTCAAGGTAATCCAACCTTACAGGCGTCATGTTTTGAATGATAAGGTGGGCTGCCGAAACTTATTAGCGGAAGATAAATAGAACATGTTTCGAGGTGGTATTGATGATTGGTGAACGTGTAAAAAAACTGCGAGAAGAAAAGAAAATGTCGATGACTGAACTTGCCGATAAAGCAGGTGTTGCAAAGTCTTATTTAAGTTCGCTCGAGCGGAACTTACAAACGAATCCTTCTATTCAATTTCTTGAAAAAATCTCCTCCGTACTTAACATCCCTGTTGATGCCCTGCTTTACGATGCACCAAATAAGGAAACCTTGGACAATGACTGGATGAAAATCGTTGAGGAAGCCATGAATTCGGGTGTCTCAAAACAACAATTCAGGGAATTCATCGAGTTTAATAAATGGAGAAAAGATAAAGAAGAGTAGAGTGGTAGTGCACTAGTTTACCTACATAAGCCTGAAGAATACAGTTTGAATAAGCTAAACTCTCAAGAATCCCAAGGAAGAATAAACCCTATAAACAGTTAATGAATCGAACCACTGTTTATAGGGATGTTCTTGAATTTGTTCGGAACCTATTTTCCATCGTTCTCCTCAAATGTTGCCTCAAGACTTTCCCGTTTTAAAAAAGCAATGATTTCCTCTTTTTTGAAACCCAAGCTTCTTGCTTCAGAAATCAATTTCACCCACTCTTGATCCATTTCCACATTAGCCACCTCTTCTACCTCCTAAAATACTCTTGTATTTCAGGCAGACCAGCCATCATAGTCACAAGGACCTTAGACCTGTGCCTTTGCGCCCTCATTTTTCAAGGAGTTTGCCTTTGTCGTGGTATTTATTACCAAATACATTACCTATAATCATATTATAACGGATACGCACTCCATATATTGCTATTTTATGTCGGTAATCCACATAAATGCAAAAACTTTCATCCGACAAAATATTACAATATTAAGAAAATTTTAAGTTCAGGTGATTTTTCATAGACTAATTCAATTTCGTTTTCTTGTATAATAGTAAATATTACTCTGCTTAAAATTTCGTTGGGGTGTATTGATTCTCTCGATTGTATGTGCATCGTGGGCTTTTTGCGCAGTTAAATCCTCACCGCAGGTCGGGCAAAGCCACTTTCCATATTCCGCACTGCTAAAAGAAGCCCTATGGCATGTATGGCAATTCTTTCGATACAAATAATCCAACCCCCTCTGCAACTTGATCAAATTGTTTTCTACACTGGTTGTTCTTTTTAAAGAACTAACAATTCGAGTATAGTGCAAAAGATAGGGGTATTTGGATAGGTAAAATTAACTATTTATCTTAATGAAGAACAAATAGTGCTCTCTTAAGTGAACTTTCGTGTGTTTTAGAGAACAAAAGAAGCAATCATTTTTTACGTTTCAAACGGATTCTATCAACATGCAAAAAAGCACAACCCAGAGGCTGGGCTGTGCTTTTAATCTTAGAATTATAATTAACTAGGTTCAATCAATCCATAGCGTCCATCTTTTCGGCGGTACACTACGTTTGTTGTATTAGTATCCGCATTCGTGTAAACGAAGAAACTGTGACCAAGCATATTCATTTGTAAAATCGCTTCTTCACTGTCCATTGGCTTTAAATCAAAGCGTTTATTGCGGACCACTTCAATATCATTATCGTCTTCGAATTCATCCACCACTTCGTCAGCTTCCGTATTGAAGGCGAATGCATCGGGTGTAGTCGATAGATTGTTTCGGAACTTCCGATTGACCTTCGTTTTATGTTTACGAATTTGGCGTTCAAGCTTATCATTGATCAAGTCAATGGCAGCATACATATCCGCATTTTCCTCTTCAGCGCGAAGAACCAAATTCTGCATGGGAATCGTCACTTCGACCTTTGATGTATTATTGTTCACTTTTAAATTGACTAACACATTTGCATCTGGTGTATTGTTAAAATATCGTTCTAACTTGCCAATTTTCTTTTCGACGTATTCTCGAATTGCTGGAGTTACCTCAATGTTTTCACCGCGTACGTTGTAATTCATAAAGTGAGTCCTCCTTAAATTAAGACTATACAGTTAGATTCTACAATACCCCTCCGGTTCCTTTTAGAAACACATCATGAAATATGTCGAAATAATGAAACAATTGTCGGAAGGTTTGAAAAGGGTTGATGTCTGCCCTAGCTTCATTATATCAAATGCTATGCTAGAAAGAAAAAATTAAGCCTATTTTATTTACAGAAAATTTAAAAATATTTAACATAAAAACCGTTTGGACTCCAAAAGGTAAGGAAATCAATTTCTTTTATCATAGAACACGCCATCCACTGATAGACTTTCATACGGATTCGTGTATTTATTGGAAGATTTTTTCTTCTTATTCATTTCCTGGATATCTCGCTTTATCTCCTGCTTTTGGAGCTTCAGCAAGTGATCGACCTGTTGGTTGAGCAACAGGACTGCACGTCCCAGCTGCTGCTCTTCAGCAGTAAAAGGAGGTTTGATTTGAGAAAGGAGTCCATCCCGCTGATCAATCAGCTTTGTAACCCTTTCTATTTTAACATCACGCTCTGTAATCGTGCGATCTTCCAGTACGGCAAGTAATTCAGCAGTCAAATCATGAAAGGCTCTAGTCACCATTACACTTGACCGCTTTGGGTGAATTGTTTTTTCCGGTTGATCTGGATTACTTCCTTCCACGTATTCCGGAACTCCGTAACAAGTCCTTCCACTTCTTCCAAAGCAGAAACGTCATTTTTCAGATTCGCTTCGATCAGACGCCGGTTCATGAAATCATACAGACTCATCATATCTTTGGATACATCCGCATCCATATTCAGCGTCACCATCAATTCACGGATAATAGTTTGCGCCTTGATGATGTTCGTATTCTTCACCTCGATATTTCCTGCTTCAATGGCTTTCTTCCCAAGCATGATGAACTTCAAACAGCCATTATAAAGCATTAATGTAAGCTCTCCCGGTGATGCTGTATTGACTGAATTTTGCTGATACGATTGATATGGATTATTCATTGCCATATTGAACTTCCTTTCCGACATACCTTAACTAAAATAAGAAGCTAACGATGCACTTTGGCTGTTTGCCTTTTGAATCGCTTTTTCCATCGCCGTGAACTGGTTGTAATAGCGCGATTCCAATTTCGTTAACTTGGCTTCAAATGTTGAAATCTTCTTATCCAGTCCATCAACCAATTTTCCGATTGTAAAATTGTTATTAACATATCCGGCCTTCCCGGCTTTTTCAGTAATCGCCTTCATGGATGATTCTATATCATCCCTTAACCGGCGTGCGAGTCCTTTGTCGCTCTTTTCCGCCCCATTGGCCATGAACATATCATAGATCGCATTCGGATCCTCACTAATGGCTGCCCGGAGCTTGTCCTCATCAATCGTTAATTTACCGCCTTCCAAATAATTCTTGGTGGTGGTGATTCCCAAACTGCTGAGATTGTTTTTTCCAGTGATTCCATCCACCGAAGTGTATAGGGATGACCTCATTGTGGTCAGGAGACTTTTTAAGGTCGAATCGCTTTTTAACGTTCCGCTCTTCGCTTTTTCTTCCCACAGCTTCACTTCATCCTCTGTCATTGCCTTTTTTTGCTCAGAGGTAAGCGGGGTAAAGGAGCGATATTTCGCTTCACCCGTTTTATCTTGAACCTTTTTAATGGCTTCATTGTATTTATTCACAAACTGAGTGATCGTGTCCAGGATAGCATCGACATCAGCTGTTGATGAGAATGTGACTGTATCCGTCGTTTTTTGCTTTACCGTTATTTCCGCTCCATTAATCTGAAACGTATTCGAAGGCCGGGAAATTTCCAGTCCATTATAAACAATGGACGCATTTTCCCCTTTTGAGCCGCCAGCCCCTTCATTGTTACTGCTCATTTTTAGCACATTGAAGAAATCTCCAGTACCCCCTAACTCAATTTCAGGCCGATCTTTTGCATCACCGGTATTTTTAGCAGTGATGGAAAATTTCTGGTACGTCTCATCGAAAAATAGAGTCACTCCCGAGTTAGCATTAATTTTATTTATGACACTTTCTAACGTATCGTCCGCATTAAGGGTAAGTGTATACGGTTTTTCCACTGTTGCTCCATCTTTTACTTCCGTATCAAAACCGCCATCCTTATTGATGGTCAGTATCGTAATATCTTGGGGAGTCGTGATACCCAATTCCGATAGTTTCTTTTTGGGGTCGGTAACAGCTGTTTTTTCCGTACTTGTCATGGTTGCCGCCTTGGCAAGTCCATTCACTTTTATATTCCCGGAAAAATCACTGGTCGAATTCACATTTTTCACTGATACAGCATCTGGATTCGATACCGTCACCTTCTTTTTAATGAAGGAAGACTGCTTTCCAATACCATCACGAATAAGCGTATCCAATTCTGATAAAGCTGTATTCATCGAACGGTAATCATCCCGCTGCCACTCGGAATACTGCTTTTTCTGTGTCAGTTTATCCAACGGCACCCGTTCTGCCTGCATCATGCTCTTAACTAATTCATCAATGTCCATCCCGCTTGCTAAACCACTGATTCGTACCAAAATTGATCACCCGCTTATATTTTTTCATCCACCATTATGCCGACAAACTCTGTCATTGCCGCATAGAAATCCAATAACTTCTTCGGGGGAATTTCCCTGATCGTCTCATCCGTCACGTCATCCACTACCTTGACATAGTACTCATTCAGCTTCTCATGATATTCAAAACGAACGGCCGTATGTGTCGGATTCAGGAAGGTGTTCAAACTATCCACCATTTCCCGCACCTTTTCTTGTGAAGGCTCAACAGTAGATTCCACTCTTTGTTCCGAATAGGCAAGTGTATTCATTTCACGCTGATAATAAGAACTGATTCCTTCCGAGATTGCTGTTCTAAGTTGTGAGGAAAGAATATTCGTGGACAAACTCTCCAGCATCTAAATGGCCCCCAATATGATTTCTTTACTTTTTATATCGGTTCTTAGAGTTTTATATTTAGTGCGAAGGTTTGAGTTTGGTTTCAACTTCAGACTAGAGAGTCTATAAAAAAACTCCAGAAAAATATTTGGAGTCAACAGTTGTTTTAGGTTTAAAATTTGACCGTTGATTTCCTCTCCAGGCACTCGCTTTCCGCGGGCGGTCCGGGGAGCCTCCTCGGCGCTTTGCGCCTGCGGGGTCTCCCTTGGACGCGTATTCCCGCAGGAGTCTCGTACCTTCCGTTCCAATCAGATCTCCATGAAATCTAAGATGGAAACCCGATTGCCCACACGTTTTGAGGATTTTATACTGTGACCGTTGA
>NZ_JVPL01000175.1:0-38403 GCF_001054655.1 Bacillus sp. 220_BSPC | reverse complement strand
AAGCCTGAGGTTCAGGAATCATTGAACACTTTAGTCGAGCAGTTACCAAAACTAACTGAGTTAGTGAATATTTTAACAAAGTCTTATGATTTCGCTCAATCGGTTGCGACTGATGATGTGTTGAAAAATGATACGGTCAGCGCCATTTCGGAGATCGCGACACCTGTGGTCCATTCAGTGAAAGGACTTGCAGCAAATGCCATCGAAGCTAAGGATCGTGCAGAAGCGAATAATGATGTGATCGGTCTTTTTGGTCTGTTAAGGATGATGAAAGATCCGGAAGCACAAAAGCTTTTCCGTTTCGCCCAAGCTTTTCTTGAAGTCTCTGCAGAACGTAAAAACCAAAAATAATTTGATAAACTTTCAATCAGTAAGGACGGGGGATTAACTATGTCAAAACAAATCGTCATCTTAGGTGCAGGTTACGCAGGATTACTATCTGCTTTATCCGTACGTGAATATTACAATAAAGATGAAGTGCAGGTTACGGTGGTGAACCAATTTCCAACGCACCAAATCATCACCGAATTGCACCGTCTTGCAGGCGGATCCATTTCTGAACAAGCCGTTTCCATTCCGTTGGAAAAGCTTTTCAAAGGAAAAGATATCGACCTTGTCATTTCCAAAGTGGAGTCATTCTCGGTTGATAATAAAGAAGTGAAACTTGCCAATGGTTCCACATTATCTTATGATGCCCTGGTTGTTGCTTTGGGAAGTCAAACAGGATTCTTCGGCATTCCGGGACTTGAGGAAAACAGCATGGTCTTGAAATCCGTAAATGATGCAAACAAGATTTACAAACATATCGAAGATCGCATCCGCGAATATTCTCAAACGAATAATGAAGCGGACGCAACCATCGTGATCGGCGGCGGCGGATTGACGGGCGTTGAGTTAATCGGTGAAATCGTGGACCATTTCCCTAAAATCGCCAAAAAGTTCGGAGTGGACTTCAAGGACTTGAAAATCAAGCTTGTGGAAGCTGGTCCAAAAATCCTTCCGGTCCTGCCTGATCACTTAATCGAACGTGCCATGACAAGCTTGGAAGCACGCGGCGTTGAATTCTTGACAGGTCTGCCTGTAACGGGTGTTAAAGGAAATCGAATCGAATTGAAAGATGGACAAACGATAACGGCCAATACGCTTGTTTGGACAGGCGGAGTTGCGGCTCTTCCTATCGTAGGCGAATCAGGCCTTGAAGTGGATCGCGGCAAAGCAACCGTCAATGAGTATTTGCAATCCAAATCCCATAAAGACGTATTCGTTGTCGGCGACAGTGCCGTTGCGTTCCCTCCAGAAGGCGGCCGTCCATATGCTCCTACTGCACAAAATGCTTGGCAAATGGGTGAGCTTGTTGGATACAACCTATATGCAGCCTTTGAAGGCAAGAAACTTGAAGTATTCTCACCTGTAAACTCAGGTACACTTGCGAGCCTTGGCCGTAAGGATGCAGTGGCAACCGTTGGGGCCAATAACACGTCCCTTAAAGGCCTGCCGGCTACATTGATGAAAGAAGCAAGTAATGTTCGCTACCTATCACACATCAAAGCCCTATTCAGCCTGGCTTATTAATTCATTATCACCGTGACATGTTCACGGTGCATGCCCTTTATTCCCGTTTGGGAGTAAGGGCATTTTTCATATCAAAAAAAGGCGGGAACCCGCTGAAGGGGTCCCGCCATATTTCACTCTACATTACTATGTTTGGAATAAGTAAGCTCGTGGCTAATGGACTCCCTTAATGAATAGTCCAAGCATACTGCATCACATAAAACATGTACACATTGATCAAACAAAGAACTTAACGGCTGGATGCTTTTCGTTTCATGTTCCAAGCGATTCTTCGTTGCTGCCGGTATGACCAAGACCTCATGAGAGACATTCGCTAATTCCGATTGGTCATTCGTCGTGATCGAAAACACCTTGCAGCCCACTTCCCTGCCTTTTGCTGCAACGGATATCACACTTTTGGTCGAGCCGCTCCCGCTAATGGCTATGATCAGATCGCCTTTCGAAATAGAAGGAGTAATCGTTTCCCCGACTGCATAGACGCTTAAGCCAAGGTGCATCAATCTCATCGCAAAGGCTTTGGCCATGAAGCCCGATCTGCCTTCACCCACGATGAAGATCCTGGTGTCGGACCGTAAATGTTTTAGGAGCGCATCCGTTACCCCTTCGTCCATTTTGTGAAATACACCGTTCATTTCTTCTAAAATAACCCCAATTTCCATCTTCAAACTTCCTTCACACCTTTCTTCCCATTCACCGTTTCCTTAAATAGACGGGCAGCTTCTGCTGGATCCTTTGCTTTTGTAATCGCCGAGCCAATGATGATGACATCCAGTCCCTTCCTGACCATTACAGGCAAGGACGAAAGAGCGATCCCTCCTGCTGCAGCCCTCATGGATCCAGCATGATTTCTCATATTGATCATGGCATGACCCGAATTTTCCTGGCTGTCCTTGCTTACATGCTCACAGAATATCGCCTGACGGTAAATCCGTAATTGCTCAAGCCGGGTATCGGATACATTCAATAAATCAATCATGATCTGCCCCTTGTATTCACACGCTTTTTCCAGGCATTTTTGAATGGTTACATCTGAAGCAGCCCCCATTACCGTAGCTACATCAGCCCCGCTTTGAAAGCAAAGATCCATTTCATAAACCGCATTGTCCATCGTCTTCATGTCGGCAACGATTTTTTTATCCGGAAAGTGATTTTTCATTTCTTTGATGCTATTCACTCCGAATTCTTTAATCAGGGAAGTCCCCACCTCAATCCAATCAATCGAGGCTTCCACGCTTCGTGCCATTTCAATGGCTTCCTCCATATTCATGCGATCCAACGCCAGCTGAATTTTCATGACGAAACCGCCTCCATTTGCTTGACTGACGTAACCGCAGGCTTTTTAACCATCAATGTGAGTAACGCTGAAATCAATAAAGATCCCGCCATGAAAATATAGGATGCTCCGGGCCCGCCGGTCAATCCGTTTAAATATCCGACGAAATAGGCACCTACAAATGAGCCAAGCGCCCCCATACTATTAATCAAGGCCATTGCCCCGCCAGCCACATTCCTTGGGAGGATTTCAGGAATGATGGCAAAGAACGGTCCATACGGTGCATACATCGCACCACCTGCAATAACCAACAGGGCATATGAAAGCCAGAAATTCGATGTGCCGAGCATGAAGGACCCGAAGAATGCGATTGCCCCCACAAGCAGCGATGTCCAAACGAACGTTTTTCGATTTAATGTTTTATCCGAAAAATAGGATAGTGCCAGCATCGAAATGACCGCTAATAAATAAGGTCCGGATGAAAGCCAGCCCGTTGCCACTATATCCATGCTCGACGCTTGTTTAATAATGGACGGCAGCCACATGACGAACCCATAAACCCCGATGCTCCACATGAAGTATTGGATACTGAGCACGATGACCTGCTTTGACTTAAAAGCTTCCCTATAATTTTTAACAGGTTTTAATGCAGCCTGTTCTTTCTGGAGGGTCGCTTCCATATCTAGCTTTTCCTGATCTGTAAGCCACTTGGCATCTTTGGGACGGTCATTGACGAGCTTATACCAGATAAACGCCCAAAGGACAGCCGGAAGTCCTTCAATGATGAACAGCCATCTCCAGTCGAATGCCTTCAATAGGTAGCCGGAAAGGATCGACATCCACAATACAGTAACTGGATTACCCAGAATCAAAAAGGTGTTGGCCCGGGAGCGTTCTTCTTTTAGAAACCAATGGCTTAGGAAAACGAGCATCGCGGGCATAACAGCGCTTTCAACAACACCAAGCAAGAAGCGAATCGGATAGAGCCATGCCACACTTGTCGCCATCCCCGTCAATGTCGCCAGTCCTCCCCAGAGAATCAAGCTCCAAAAAATCAGGATTTTGGCACTTTTCTTTTCTGCGTAATGTGCACCTGGAACTTGAAAGAAGAAATAACCAAGGAAAAACAGCGCGGCCAGAAAGGAGGATACCCCCGCTGTGATATTAAGGTCTTCCCCCATTCCTCCCGCTACGCCAAACCCATAGTTGGCACGGTCGAGATAGGCGAGACTGTATGTGATGAACACTAAGGGGATCAATCTCATCCACCTTTTTCTCGAAGCTACTTGTAATTGAGACATGATTGAAGCACTCCTTTTTTCATAAAGTGTTCTAGCTCTTCCATATTAGGAAGGCCATCGTGATCTCCGGAAGACATCACGGCCTTGGCCCCTATCGCATTTCCGCGTAAAACTGCTTCTTCATTCGATGCCCCTTCCAGTAAAGCGCTGATTACCCCGACAGCAAACCCGTCTCCTGCCCCTACGGTATCCACGACTTCCGTTACGGTAAAACCAGGTACCTCCTTCCTTTCATTTTGGGTTGCAAAGTAGGCCCCTTCTTCCCCGAGTTTAATCACCACAAGCTTAACACCGAGTTCGAGGTAGTAACTGGCGATATCCTCCTTGTTGCTGTATCCTGTAAGAATTTCCCCTTCCTGTATTCCGGGAAGCAGCCAATCCGCCTCTTCCGCAAACATATTGACGATGCTGATCATCTCCCTTTCATTCGGCCAGAGTAATGGACGCAGATTTGGATCGAATGAAACGGTTGCACCCTTTTGTTTCAGATGCTTCAAGACTTGCCATGACAGCTCTCTGAAACTGCCGGAAATGGCAGGAGGTATCCCCGTTAAATGCAGGTGCTGTGTTGAAGGGAGTTTCTCCAAGGGAAAGTCCTCCAGGGAAATCTTGCTGGCGCTTGAATTCTTCCTAAAGTATTCAACGACCGGATCTCCTTGTTCGACTTTGGATTTTAACTGGAACCCAGTTGGATTGAGTGGATCCATCAAAACATTGGAGACATCCACCCCCTCATTTGTGAGCGTTTTCATAATCATGCGCCCGAACGAATCATCCCCCACCTTGCTCATCCATGCAGTTTTAATCCCTAACCTTGACAGGCCGATTGCCACATTGGTTTCGGCCCCTGCCACATAACGCTTATAACGCATGCAATCATCGAGGCTGCCCGAATCCTCAGCAATGAACATCGCCATTGCCTCTCCCATCGTCAGTACTTTAAGCTCCTTCATGGCTGACCTCCTGTTCCATTTTCATAAGTGAAATATAAGTCGCTGCATTTTCCAATGTTACCGGGAACTCAATCGCTACCGGACAAGCGCCATTAAACTTTTCCAATAACTCCATTACCTCAGGCAGCAGCGGCATCGATACCGGCTCAGTCACCCAACCCTCTTTCTCGCGCTTCACTTGCTTCAAATGAATATAGTCCACATATCCCGCTAAATCCTTCGCAGCTTCCATTGGAACTTCTTCTGTATACAGCCAATTGCCCGTATCAAATGTCAGTCTAATCGGGATATCGAACTTTTCGGAGCAACTCAGGAAATGAGCGATCCGATTTACATTTCCACCGCCAAGCGTCTGATCGTTCTCGATGGTGATTTTCATTTCACGGTTTTGCAGATTTTCCACCAAGGCTTCATTCATTCGAAACATATCTGTTTCAAAAAAATTGTAGTTTCCTAGAGGCATCTTCAGCAATTCCGCTCCCAATTCACCCGCTTCCCTTGCCAAGCATTTAAAACCTATTTCATTCATTTGATGGTTTGAACCGATCAGGAAATCAGGAGCGGAATAATAAATGGCCAAGTTAAGTCCCCTGCATAAGGCACCCAATTCTTCCAGAGAATCATCCGGCGTCAACAATTCCTTTCTGATTTCGATTCCATCAGCTCCAGCTGCTGCTACGAGTTTTATGATTTCAAGATGTCCGAGCGCTTGAAGCCTTTCGGCCGGTATTGAATTCATGCATACAAAGACTTTCATATTAATCCTCCTGACCCCAAAATGGTATCGGTACCATTTTGGGAGTTAATAAAGTCTTCAAGTTTAGAAGACTTATGATTTTTTTATAAATGGAGTCGTTTCCCTTATATTCAATTTCGCTTGATACGCCATTGTCTGCGCTGGGGAAGCCTGTCCATCAATGCGCCGCAGGATCATTTCCATAGCAGCGACCCCGATTTGGTATGTGGGCTGTTCAATCGTTGTAATGCCCGAATAAACGATGGTGCTCCAATCCGGATTATCAAATCCCATCATTGCTAAATCTTCCGGGACCGACAGTTTCTTTTCTTGTAAAAGTAAAATTAATTTTAATAGCACGACACTATTTGCCGTCAATATAGCTCTTGATACACCTTTTGAGTCATCTAAAAAATGCTGGAGCTTGGACTCGACATCTTTTAAATCATCGACATTGACCTCATAAACATCTTCTGAACTCGGATGACTGTGGCTCATCAACGTTTGCTGAAAGGATAGCCGCCGCTCATGCCTGGTACTGACATTGCTGGCAGGTTCACTGAAAAATGCAATTCGTTCATAATTTTGGCCAACCAAATAATTGACAGCTTGTGAAGTAGCCTGAAAATTATCCAATCCTACCGTATCGATTTCAAGATCCGGCACCTTCCGATCCAAAAGGATGACCGGGGTCTTTTGCTCTTGCATCTGTTTTAGCATATCGTGATTACCGCCAGTCGTATGAATGATAAGCCCGTCGATGCGATGGGATAAAAGCATATCAAAATAGCCTCTTTCCTTCTCAGGGTTATTATCCGAATTGCAAATCATCAGATTATATCCATTCTGGCTGCATATATCCTCAGCCCCCCGAAGGATGGCCGTCGTATATGGATTGTTGATGTCCGCCACGATGATTCCAATCAAATAACTCTTATTGCTTTTGAGCCCTCTTGCCATCGTGTTTGGGCGGTACTCCATTTTGTTGATCGCCAGCTCGATTTTCTTACGGGTTTTGTCAGAGAGTTCATCAAATCTCCCCCCTAAATACCGGGAAACAGAGGTCTTTGAAACACCTGCTTCTCTAGCAACATCGTAAATTGTAACCTTTGCGTTTTCTTGTTTAACCATTACATTCATCCATTCGCGAATTTTGGAACCGGTTCCATTTTTATAAATATTAACACATTACCAATGAATGTCAATCCATTTTATTCAAATTCTTTTTCTCCGCTGAAAATGGATAGCCCATGGATCGACGCCAACTTCAAATACCAAGCTGACAGACCGCCTCCTTCATTTCCCCATATTAAAATACATTAACAAAATTGTATAATATAAACAGTTACAGAGAGGGGAAGGCTTTTTTTGATGAAAAATAAATATTCAAAATGGTTACTTGTTGTAGTTATATGTATGGGTGTTGCTATCGGAGGTTATATGTATTATTCCAATATTGCAATTGGGGGCACATCTGATAATGGTATGTGGAAAGCAAATTATAAAAAAAACTCTGATGAAACAGTTGGCGGATGGATTGGACATGTTCAACAAAAGTCTGGTGGCAAGGTCAAGATAAAAGAAGTAAGCTTTACTGATAATGGAAAAACTTTAGTGGAACATAAGGGATTTACAGAAGGAAAAAGTGAAGATGGCTCTATTACAAAATTAAATCCATTATCAACGGATTTTTATTTGGGAGATCCTCCAAAAAAAGAGCATGTGTACAAGTTGCATATTACATGGGAGAAAAAAGGACAGCCCATGACAGATACCTTTCTTCTAAAATAAAAGAGCTTACGTTCATGCCAGGATTTATCTGATAAATTATGGAGCCATTTTGAAAAGAAAATGGCTCCTTTTATAGACATGCATTACATTTTATTCGGCGCTGAAATTCCCAATAAACTTAGCGCATCCTTCAATACGATCGCAACGGAAAAAGCGAATGAGAGCTTCATTTGTTTCCATTCATCTTCCACTAAGATTTTTGAATGTGCATAATACTTATTGAATGCACGCGATACATGCAAGCTGAATTTCGCGATTTGTGATGGATCGGCTTGTTCAAATGATTTTTGGACAATGATCGGGTATTGCTCCAGCAGCTGGATGACTGGCCACGCATATTCGCCTAAAGCATCATATTGGATGGCCTGCTCTTTAAAATCACCTTTTTCAAGCAAGGAGGAAATTCGCGCATATGTGTACTGTACATATGGACCTGTTTCTCCCTCAAAATTCATCATTTGCTCTAATGAAAAATCAATATCGTTCATACGGTTATTTTTTAAATCATTAAAGATTACCGCTCCGACACCGACTTGTCTTGCAACCAGTTCTTTCTGTTCAAGCGCTTGATTTTTTTCTTCAATATTGCGCTTCGCAGTTTCGATCGCCTCTGCCAATACATCCGCAAGCAGCACGACTTTCCCTTTACGGGTCGACATTTTCTTACCGTCTTTTAGCATCATGCCAAATGCTACGTGCTGTAAGTCTTTTGACCACTCATACCCCATTTTTTCAATGACGTTAAAGAGTTGTTTAAAGTGCAGGGATTGTTCGTTTCCGACCACATAAAATGTTTTCTTTGCCTCATACTGTTTTTTACGATACATGGCTGCAGCTAAATCACGTGTGGCATAAAGTGTCGCACCATCCGTTTTCGTAATCAAACACGGCGGCATATCTTCCAATTGCACGACATAGGCACCATCTGAAAGGGCAAGCAGGCCTTTTTCTTTTAGTTCCCCGACAACCGCATCCATTTTATCATTGTAAAATGCTTCGCCGGCATAGGAATCAAAACGGATGCCCAATAAATCATAAATCGTCTCGAATTCTTTTAAAGACGCATCCCTGAACCATTTCCACAATGCCAGTGCTTCCTCGTCCCCGTCTTCAAGCGACTTGAAGCTTGCGCGTGCTTGTTCATTCAATGATTCATCGGTTTCTGCCCTTTCATGGAACTTCACATAGATTTTCAATAATTCCTCAATCGGCGAAGCTTCGATTGCCTCTTTGTCCCCCCACAGCTTATACGCGACAATCAACTTACCGAATTGCGTGCCCCAATCTCCTAAATGATTGATACGCACGGCATTGTAGCCATTTTTTTCGGCAATGTTGGCCAGTGCATTCCCTATGACCGTAGAGCGTAAGTGCCCCATGGAAAAAGGCTTGGCAATATTCGGGGAGGAATAATCAATCACGACATTTCCCTTTCCAGTCTGCATCGAACCATACTGATCCTTTTCCCTTAATATCGTTTGCAGCACATTTTCCGTCACCATCTGTTGATTGACGAAGATATTCAGATAACCTCCCACTACGTTCACTTCTTGAATCAACGTACTGTTTAATTGTTGGGCTATTTCCGACGCAATCACCTGAGGCGATTTTTTGAATTTTTTCGCAAGAGTAAAGCACGGAAAGGCGACATCACCTAACTCCATCATTTTCGGCTTTTCCATTAATTTTTCTATTTCACTTGCTGGCATTTCATTGTTCAAAGCAGTTGAAATCAGTTCTGCAATTGGTTTATTCATCGACATTTTCCCTCCTAAACAAAAAAGCCCCCGCCTCTAAATAAGAGACGAGAGCATGAATTCCCGTGGTACCACTCTAGTTGCCACAAATTGCGGCCACTTTCCATTGTTAACGAGGTGACTCCCCGATATTCCCTACTGAACGTTTCAAGAAATTTCTCCAAAGTGCGCTTCATTCATCCGACCTGCATTAGGCTCCCACCATCCCTAACTCGCTTTCCATTTCAAAATGAACTACTCTCTTCATCACAGAATTTTCAATATTATAATTTAATCCATCGTACACAATTTAAAAAAACGTGTCAACAGAATTTAAGAAACAAATCCTAACCAGCCGGTAACTTCATTTTATCCTTGATGTTCGAAAAATATTTTCTTACTGTCCCAATTGTGCCGCTTTGATTGGACGGCTCAATATTGGATGGACCATCGGCTAACAGCCCTAACACTCCCATTTCCCGGCCATTATGGCTGGAAGGCCCATCAATAAGCTCTGGGGAGTATATTCGCTTGCCATCCATTATGCAGCGAATCGAGCAGGCTAACTCTTCACCCGGGTTATCCTTCAATAAATAACCACTTACATCAGCCTTTAATGCGAGTTGAAAATAACCAGTCCTTCGAAATGTCGTTAAAATGACCACTTTGCATTCAAATGACCTTAATGCTTCTGCTGCCTCAAGTCCGCTCATTACAGGCATCTCCATATCCATGATACACACATCAGGCCGTAATTGGTTTACAAGAGCCATCGCTTCTTCTCCATTACTGGCTTGCCCGACAATTTCTATATCTTCTTCAAGATTGAGTAGAGAACTTATTGCCTCTAACAGCATTTGCTGATTCTCTGCAATGACAATTCGAATCATTTTTAAGTTCTCTCCTTTATCGAGTTCCTTATATGAAGCAAAGACTCCCCAAATCCGAGGATTATTAAGGGAGTCTGGAATGATACATGAACGTTACAGTTCAGATTTCACTTGAGTTGGAACACTTTTTTTCGTTAAATATTTTATGTCCTTGAAACTGACGAAATTCTTGGATTCCTCATCCCATAAACGGAAACGGAGTGAGCGCAAGCTTGTTGCAAGAGTGATCGTCGGAACGTTCTCTAAAGGCTGCGTATTATTATGCGCCATTTCCAATTTATAGTTAGGCACCCTTGGACTTAAATGATGAACATGATGGTAACCGATATTACCAGTAAGGAACTGCATCAGTTTTGGAAGCTTATAAAAAGAACTTCCCTCCACTGCTGCCAATACATATTCCCACTCTTCATTTTCTTCAAAATAAGAGTCCTCGAATGTGTGCTGGACGTAAAACAGCCAAATGCCGATTGAACCAGAAATCATGAAAATGGAACCTTGTACCAGAAGGAACGACTGCCAGCCGACTGCCAGGCAAAGCAATGCCGCAAAAACGACGATTAATACATTCGTCAAATACGTATTATTTTTTTCCTTCTTTCTAGCGCCTTTACGGTTAAATCTATTTTTAAGAAGGAAAACATAAATCGGCCCCAAACCAAACATGACCAATGGATTACGATAAAAACGATAAGCAAAACGAAGTTTAAACGGTGCAGCCAAATACTCATCTACCGTAAGGGTCCAAATATCACCTGTACCCCGCTTATCCAAATTACCGCTTGTTGCGTGATGCACAGAATGCTCATGTCCCCATTGATCAAACGGGAATAAAGTCAAAACACCCATGATCGTACCGACTATTCTATTCGCACGGCGGTCTTTGAAAAATGAATGATGCGTACAATCATGAAAAATGATGAATATTCTCGTCAAGAATCCTGCAGCAAACACAGCTGGGATTAAGGCTAACCAATAAGAAACGGAAAGACTTATATATGCTAGGTACCATAGAATGATGAACGGCCCCAGGGTATTGATGATCTGCCATATACTTTGCTTTGTCGTTGATTGTTCAAAAGGAGCAATTTGTTTTCTCAGGGATTTCGTATTTTGCAAGGTCATATTTCAATTGCACTTCCTTTTATTTGTCGTTATCCATAGTATAAAGAATCCAACCTGATTTTATTAGTACCAGGTGTCATGACTAGAAGATGACAAATGTCATGTACAAGTCATTTCCAGTGACAAACGTAAAAAAGGCCAACCAGGAAGAACCGGTTAACCTGTACACATATATAGGATTTCGTTATCTTCAAAATAACAGGCGGCCTTACTTTAAGAACAGGACTGTCAATGCTTACAGTCCCATCAGTAAGCAAATGAAGGCCCGTTACTCCCCTTTTAAAAATAAATAAAGACCATAATCCGTCGAAGTTGAGGCATACCCCATTTGGCGCAACATGGCCGTGATATTGCCGCGATGATAGGTTCCATGATTCACGACATGCGGTACCAATTCGGCTGCACTTGTTTTCATTTGTCCTCCAGCTGGATTCTCAATTATAAGAGGTTTATGTATATTTTCTTTTTGGCCAAGCAGCGATTTGTACCGCTCGGACAACTCAATAAACATGGCCTCCATTTCCTCTAATTCCTTTGACTCCATTTGTTCCTTCAGTTGTTCAGCCAGCTCCAATGCATGTTTCATGCTTTTACCGGAAAAAACCTCCGCCCACCCCAGATCGGAAAGATACACATGGGCCATCACACTCGATATCGATGAAAACACACTTTGAACTTCCTGATGGTAAACATCCTTTGGAAGCTCTTTTAAACGGTTGAAAATCTGATTATTTGCCCAAATGTTGAAATCATAAAACTGTAATGAAAAATTTGACATATAAACTCTCCCCTTCTATTTACAAATCAATTGCCCTTCATACGGAATAATTCGTCCCACACGAAGGTTAGTAATGCCTTTCCACAATGTACCTCTATTTATATGGCTATTCTCCATAGTAAACTAGTAAAGTTAAATTTTACAAAGGGGAATAAAATCATTGTGAAAAAATTCTTTGGATGTTTTATTATGTTAAGCCTTCTTTGTATGTGTCTCTTTCCAACCAGTGGTCATTCATCAAGTAAAACCCAATCCATAGGTTCTGTTAAATTGGACAATACAAAAGTTTTTAGTTCTCCTAAATTAGGTTCCACTCTATTAAAGACCTTAAAGAAGGGAGAAGAGTTTCCCATCATTTCTACTTCCGTTGGGGATTCCGCGGGGCCCGTCATTCATAAAGTGAAGTCTGGAAACACACTATGGAAAATAGCAAATCAATATGGTGTTTCAGTAAGTGAGCTGCAAAAAGTAAATAAATTAACCTCTTCCGAAATAACTGTTGGCCAAAACCTGAAGATCCCCCAGAAATATAAGATCCATAAGGTTGTATCGGGCGATACATTGTGGAAGATCTCTAATAAATACAAGGTAACAACAAGTGATTTGACGAAATTAAATAACTTACACACGGTTACCCTTAAAGTGGGCCAAAAATTGAAGGTTCCGGATTATTACTACCAGGTTCAATTGCTTGGCGGAAAAAAGGGCTGGATAAAGAAATCCCAGCTTCAAAAAAAGACGCAAAATCGTATCGTCATGGGCTGGAAGCATAATGGATCGAAAGAAAGCTATACCCAGCAACTTAAACACCCCAATTTGAATGTAGTATCTCCCCGTTCTTATACGCTGACGGATACCGGTAATTACGTTTCCGTTTCTGTAGATACAAAATACATCCAAGCTGCCCATAAACAAGGAAAACAAGTTTGGCAGCTTATCGGGAATAAATTTGACCCTGTATTAACTGGTTCTGTACTAGGCAATACAAAAAAGCGCCAAAAATTAGTTTCAGCTTTACGCGATTCACTTGTTAAAACGAAAAGTGATGGAATAAATGTGGATTTCGAAAACATCGACCCAAAAAATAAGAAGGACTTTGTACTTTTCATCGGCGAACTAAAAAAGGCACTAAAACCGCATGGAATTAAAGTGTCTGTGGATGTCACCCGAGAAAACGAAGACCCTTATTGGTCAAAAAGCCTAGATAGGAAAGCACTTGGCAAAATAGCGGACCATATAATCATAATGGGTTATGACGAGCATTGGGGAGGGAGCCCGGTAGCCGGGTCCGTTTCCTCGTTACCTTGGATCAAAGAAGGAACCAAGCTTTTAATGAAAGAAGTACCAGCTCACAAGATCATATTGGCTGTACCATTTTATACGAGAGAATGGGAAACCGATTTGTCGACCAAAAAAGTGAAAAGTCATGACCGTACCATGGCTGAGGTCAACAAAATCATTTCAACTCAAAAACTTAAAAAGGTATGGGATAAACAGACGCAACAAAATTACGTGGTGTACACTTCCAAAGGGAAAAAGCATCAAATTTGGATAGAAGATAAGAAATCGATGAAGCTCCGTATGGACCTGGTTAAACAAAATCATCTAGGCGGTGCAGCTGCTTGGTACATTGGATCAGAAACCCCTGACATTTGGGATGTCTATCATTTTAATCAATAGGTACATGCATAAAGGGAAAAGGCCTCACATTGTGTGCGGCCTTTTCTGCATGACATCATTTTCAGTGGGTCCAGTCGTCTTAAGTGAATAGACCACCCCAATAAATATCAAGGAAATACCCAGAATTTGAATACCGTCCGGTTTAAATCCTGAAAGCAGAATATCCAAAAGGATGGCAACTGCCGGATCGACAAAAATCATGAAAGATACTACATTTGTAGGCAAATGGCGAATACTATTAAAAAACAGCAAATACACGACGCCTGTATGGATGATGCCGGTAAGCACCGTATAAAACCATTCGGAAGATTTTAACGTTGTATATACGGAATAATCGACAAAAGGAATCAGTAATAGAAATCCAATGAACATTTGCAGAAATGTGGTCGCATATACACTCGTCTTTGTAATGCTCTTTCCTAAAAGCATGGTTGCCGCATAGAAGAAGGCAGCAATGATTCCATACACAATGCCCTCCCATTCAGGAGAAGATGATCGAAATCCATCTGTTCCCATAATGAGTAATGTGCCAATGAAGCAAAGGGAAATGGCCAAGATGGAGAATACATTCATTTTCTCCCTAAAAATGAGGCTCCCTATAATGAGTACAAGGATCGGCGCTAAATGATAAAGCGAAATGGCGATTGTCACCGATATCAGCTCAAAAGATTTAAAGAGGAATATCCAGTTTAACAAGTTGGCCACCGCGCAGAAAATGATCAGCATTACCTCCCTGCCATTCCATATTTCGTTCTTGAAATGTCCGGTAATCATCCAGGCTGCACATAAGAATACGGCAGCACAAATGCAGCGAACAAAAACCAATTCCAATGCAGGAAGTCCCGATAGTTCCGAAAAGAAACCGACAGAACCAAAGATTGTCATGGCTAGAGACAGTTGAAGAAGTGCTATTTTATTCATTTAATTTCCCCTCATGAAATTTCCAATTTTTACATTCATACTATCATTTCTCGGGCATGCCGTCACGAGTAATGATATTCGCCCACATTTGATCCGGAATACTTAATGTACACCTGCTATCGCGCGGTAAGGTCGTCTTGATCTCGTCTTCCCTGCCTTCCATTATTTTGGCGGCCCAGTCCGGTTCCATCAGCAATTCCCTTCCCAATGCGAAAAGCGGTATATTTTTCTCAAGCACAGCATTTGCTTCCTCTGGAGTATGGATCGATCCAAGTGATACGAAACTGGTCCTGCCAGCGATGACATCGCGGAGAATTTCGGTCCTTGTCAATTCCCTGTTCAATCCGCTTCTAGGCATGGACCAGACATTTTTAACAGAAAGATGTAAATAGGAAAGCCCCTGAGTTGCCAATTCATCTACCCATGCCGCTGTATCATCCATTTTCAATCCGCCTTCTTCCGGTTCTTCGGGGGAGAAGCGATACCCAATAACGAATTCCTTGTCTGCATAAAGATCACGGATCCGCTTCACCTCCGCGATGACGGCAAGTGGAAAATGCATTCTATTCTTCAAACTCCCTCCCCAATGATCTCTCCGTCTGTTGGAGTGGGGTGAGAAAAACTGCTGCAGGAGATAGCCATTCGCTCCATGGATTTCCACACCGTCGAATCCTGAACGAATGGCATGGCGGGTGGCTCTTCCAAAGTCTTGAATAGTGGATAGAATTTCAGTGTGGCTCATTGACCTTGGAATGTACTCTTCGCCCATTCCTTTATAAACGCTTGCAATGATTCCGCTCGGACTAACCATTTTTTCTCCGCCTGTACAGCTTGGAAGGCTCTCGCTTCCGCCATGATGAAGCTGGAGAATGGCTTTTGCACCTTTGGATTTGATTGTTTTTGAAAGCTCAGTGAGTCCAGCGATGCTTTGTTCATCATATACTTTCATTTGCCGGGGAAAGCTTGTCGCAACAGGGGAAATGGCGGCAGCGGCAGTAATGAACATGGCAGGTCCATCTGCCCTTCTTTTATAGTAGGCTAATTCCTCGTCAGAAACCAAGCCATCCTCTTGACCTGAATAAGTGGTCATCGGCGCAACTACAATCCTGTTTTTAAGAACCGTTCCATTAGAAAGCGTGTACGGTGAAAACATTTGCCCGTATTTCCGTTTCATCATTTTCCATCACCCATTCGTATTTTAATTTGTAATTTTATTGTATTCTCGACCACATCATAAGTAAAATGAATGTTTTTCATTACTTGGATTAGAGTTTCTCATGTATAATTCATAGAAGAAGGGTGTGGGGCATTTGAATTTTTTTCAAGTGGAAGTCTTTTTACATGTTGTTGAACACGGAAGTTTTACGAAAGCGGGAGACCGGATCGGACTGACTCAATCAGGCGTGAGCCATAACATTACAGCACTTGAAACAGAACTTGGTGTGACTTTACTGAAGCGTGACCGAAAAGGAATAGCACTCACGACTGCGGGAGAACAAGTCATTCCACATATGCGGGCCATTGCTGCCAACCTTGCACATATCGAACAAAAGATTGCAGCTGTGAATGGAATGGAAATCGGTAAAATAACGATTGGCAGTTTTCCAAGCTTCACTGCCAGATTCATACCAAAGCTATTCTCTATCTTTAAAGAAAAATACCCTAATATCGATTTGCTGATTCATGAAGGTGGATATGAGGAAATCTTAACATGGATCGAAGAAGGAACAGTGGACATCGGCTTTGCAGCAAAACCAGTGAAGAACGTGGACTTCATCCCTCTGCTAAATGATCCTCTATCAGCTGTCGTATACGAAGGCCATCCGCTTTCAGGGAAAACCTCATTGAACCTGGAAGACTTCGTTGATCAACCATTCATCATGCTGAGATCTGGCTGTGAAACACTCATAGAAGATAGATTCCTGGAAGCCAAGATAAAACCAAACATTTCATACGACATTAAAGACAATCAAACGGTGCTCTCAATGGTAGCGGGAAAATTAGGCATCACGATTATGCCAGACCTGGCTTTACCGGAAAAACCCGAACGCATCAAAAGCCTGCCCTTGAACCCGGAACTTTCACGGGAGATCGGATTGGTCATGAAATCAGCTAAACACCTATCACCCGTCGCCAAGGAATTTACAAAAGTCGTTCAAGATCACTTCATCGGGTAATGGGCAGTATGAAAAAAACAAGAATCCCCTTTTCATGTAAAAGGGGATTCTTGTTTTGCCAATGATCATCCCAAGAATAGATCCAGCAGATTACTGCCTGCAGATGATTGCCTATTATAAAACTCCGAATAACCGCACTGCTTGCAATACACAACCGTAAATTGATTATTCTGGACATCGAACATTTTTGACAAGCCAGTTCCTGTCATGGCTACATCCTTCTTAGCAGCATCATTGCTTCCGCATTTCATACAACCCTTTTCGCTCATGATCCTTCATCTCCCAAATTTATTAAAATGATAAATGCTTATAAATACCGGAGCTTCCCGGCACCGTTCATACTTACATATACGGATAACGTGGATAAATGGTTTCGGAATTCATGCAAAAATATGTAAATTCCATTGAGTACTCTTTTTATTGGCTGCCTTTTTTATTACGGTTAGATTTTATGGTAGGCAAAGCATTATACACACTAATTGCAAAATAATAGATTAAAATCATATGCATAGCATCTCTTATAGGAACGGGGGTATCATCAAGCTTAAAAATAGCAAATAATGCATATACCCCAACAAATATGACGATGCGATAAAGAATATGTTCATAAAAAATTTCATCTATCATTACATCATTTACGAAAAAAGGGGTGTTTTTCTTATTATTATATATTTGATCCCTCCACAGGTAGAAACTGTCTTCCTCAAAAAAAGAAAAGCTCTGTAGAAAATCCCCTTCCACAAAGCTTTCTTCAAATCTATTAGTATTTTACAAAGATAGAGTAGTGACAGGCGCTTTATTTACGCTTTGAAAATAATGTATTTCCTGTCCCATCTGTTTTAACTCGGAAGATGTCTTCTTGACCATCTATTTTGTAGTAGATCAAATTATCCAGCATATTTATATCTGATACTTCTTTATCTAGTACTAATTGATTTTGTTCGCCATTTTTTTTCATCTTATAGATATGGTACTTATCACTTGGATTCAAGTAATAAATCCAATTTTCATCAACGATTAAGGATGAAAACTTCTGATCGGTTATTTTTATTTCCTTACCATTTTGTTTATCGACTTTATACAAGTGCTCTTCTGTATCTGTATAATAGAGAAAATGCTCATCTGCATCATCAATAATCTGAGTATACGAAACTGTATCATTTAATTTCTTTATATTTTCTCCGTTTAGTGACATCGAATATAGTTTTCCTTCATCACCATCTTCATCTATAGGTTTATAAAAGTAAATCTGTTCACGATCAACGTAGAAATTCATTGTAACTTCCGATTTTGGTGAATATATTTGAACCTTATCCGTCCCGTCCAAGTTCATTTTATAAATACCATTCTTAATCGAATCATAATAGTAAACCTGATCATTTTTTACTTGAACATAGTCAGCACCTTTGACTAATTTTTCTCTTTCCGATCCATCCAATTTTACTCGATATAACATCGGTACATCTGAAAAAGGCATTACTGTATAATAAACCCATTCCTTGATTACATTTATATCACCAAAGCCTTTTGAAGTGAGTTTTACCTCATTTCTCCCATCTTCTTTTTTTGCCATAATGGCATTATTGCTAAAAGGAATAGTGGAATCATTAAATTTCATATAAATTAAAAGGTTGTCCTGCTTAGCGACAAATCCGTGATTGATCATATTACTATATGAATTCCCGGTTACATTAGGCATTTCAGGCGCTTCCAATCCTTTCGTTTGTTCATTTTCACAACCCATTACTAAAACTATCAGCACTAAAACAACGAAGTATTTTTTCATTTTACCTACCCTCTCATTAAAAATAACGGGCCATTGCCTTATGGGCCATATTTGGAGTTTTAAGAGCAACCGCGTTGTCTACTTTCCATTTATTTTTCCAACTTATTGACTTGTTTAAAACTTTCCCCGATAACATTAAACAATTTCTAAGTCCCACACTATAATATGTTTTATGGCTTTTAACATAATATGCATAATCTAAAGATTTTTGGAAACTCCCTTTAATATATACAGATTTATCAAACTTATATTTATAACCGTCATGGTCCGAAATATACTTCAGAGAAGGTTTACTTTTCTTCATAAATTTAACTACCACCTTTGGTTTAGACAAAGCAATATTACCATCATTACCAAAATAAAAATAATACCATCCTTTCCCTTGATTCCCTTTTCCATAAAGAACTAATGATGTATGTCCAAAACCACTTGCTCCATTTGATGCGGTAATCCACATAGCATCATTACCATCTGGATCTATATAATTCACCGGATTATTATCAGCATACGTATACCCATTCTGTGAAATTGGGTCATCCTCGTCACCAGGTTGCGGATCTAAAGCTAGGAAGCTACCGTTCTCTGGATTATAATAACGTGCTTGAAGATAGTAATTTTTTGTTTCTACATCGTAATAATATCCCGCATAACGAATTGGGTTAACTTGAGCCAGTCCGCCGTCTTCCGTTAATACATTTCCGTAGGTATCGTACGTATAAGAACCTACTTCTTTTCCTTTGTTATCACGTATAGATACAACATCGCCGCGATGATTTGTCCAATAGTGATACACTTGTTCCTTCCAGTTACCACTTTCATCTTTTTCACGAATAATCATACCTATAGGAGTATATCCTTCCCACTGATAATTACGATACTGTTCGATAGATTCACCATTCCATAGAACTTCTAATGTCAATTGATTTCCATCGTAATAATATTCATGGGTTTTTTTGCCGATAATTTTTTTCGTCCGTAATCCTGCTTCATCATAGTCGTAACGTGCCACTTCATTCCCTTGTAAATCAGTGACTCTTGTTTGATAACCAAGGGCATTGTACTCATATTTAAATTTTTCATCCTGTAGCAAGTTCCCATCATCGTCATACTGATAGCCTTTACCATTTTTAGTTTCAATCTGATTACCTGCGTTATAAGTAAAGGTATCAGTTTTGTCCCCGTGTGTACTTTCTTTGCGATTCCCTACTTCATCGTAGCTATATTTATTAATCGTGCCATCTGGTAGTTCCTCTTGAGTCAATTGGCTATTTTCATCAAAAGTAAAACTTACAACGCCTTGTTCACTTCTTTCTTCTTTGATGTTACCTGAACCATCATACTTATAATCATATCTTATACTTGTGTCATTTCCTTGCGTGTAGTCAATACTTTCTAATAGGTTACTTTGATTAAAAGTATTGGTTCTCTGAAATAGATTGTCATTGACTGTCACTTTATTTTGATTATTCACTAGATCATAATCGTAATCAACCATCATCCAATTTTGTTCGCCTACTCCAACAGTTCGTCTATCTTTTTTACCATCATCTGTATATTTGAGGGATTGTTCCACCATCCATGGTGTGTTATTTTGAGCATAACTTATGGTTGAATTAAGTGGCCGTTCATTCTCATCATACGTATATCCAATATTGTATTTCCCTTGTTTATATGACTTCAGTAGATCCGTATCATAATAGGTAAAGTCCTTTTGAAGGAGTGTTTGATCAGATTCTAAGTCCTTATAGGTTAAACTTTCTACTTGTCCTCCATCAGTATACGTATGAATCGACTGTAACAATTCACCTTTAGATGGGGTTGAAGCTGTTACACTTTCTACTTGATTCATTTCATCATAAGAATAATGCAACTTATTTCCAGATGGTTGTAATTCATTGGCTATATTTCCATTTGAATTATAATCGTAAGTAAAGATCATACCAGGAAAGGTTGCTTTATTGAGTTGATCATTATCATTATATTCGTAGGTTTTGTTTCGGCCCAAAGCATCGGAAAGATTTGTTATATTCCCATTTTTATCATATTTATAATTAGTGGTTTTTCCCTTTCCGTCTGTTACTCCCGAAATCACGTTTGGCTGTAGTGGATGATACTCGTAAGAAACAGTTCTTTCTCCAGCATCTGTTTTACTCTTTATGTTTCCGAACTGGTCATAAGAGGTACTTGTGTACTGTCCTTTAGGATCTTTTATCGTTATCTTTTGTTTTAGATCATCATAATTGGTTTCCAAATACGTCTTATTCGGATAGATTACTTTTGTTTTCCTACCAAATGAGTCATATTCGTACTTTGTTGTTTCTTCACCAATCTTCGTGCTAGACAGATTTTCCCCTTCGTATGTGTTAATCGTCAGAGTGCCCTTTGGATCGGTGGTTTTGGTTACCCGGTTTTTACTATCATATTCATACGAAGTCGTTCCGTTAGGGTCTGAGGTGGTTTTCAAATTCCCGTTAGAATCATAGCTGTTAGTGCTGTTTAGTCCTTCTTCATCAACAGATTGTAATACGTTGTATTGATCATCATATTGGAAGCTGGACGTTGTTTCATCACTATTCATGATTTCGCTAACGGCAAACGTTCCTTTTTTCATATCTCGTTTATAAACCGTCTCATTGTCGTCTGTATCTGTCACCGTAAATTCATTTTTTGCCTGATCATAACGGTACGTAGTAGAGACGGATATGGATGCATCTTTTTCTTGTTTGTCGAATACTTTCAATTCATTTTCATCATAAAGATATTTGGTTTCATTCCCCTTGCCATCTACATAAGATGCTAGTTGGCCTAGTGAATTATAGGAAAGCCTTTCTGTGATACTTTCCGTTGTGCGCGAATCCTTCGTTACTATGGATGCCAACTGCTTATTCTGATATCCAATTTCCTTCCAATTACTTCCGTATCCTACTTTATTGATTAGTCCATCAGTGTTATAGGTTAATTGAATACTAGTCCGAATTTTATCGCCTTGTTGATTGACTTCAGAGATTTCGGATAACTTATCTAGAGTGTAAAAAAAGCGGATTGTATTTTGATTGTTATCCTTGTAGGCATATAATCGATATTCTCTATTTTTACTCGAATTCCCCTCGAAGATTTTTGATAATCCATCTTTTTCTTTCAGGATAAATCCTTGTGCACCATTAACCGTTTCCTTTGTTAGTGTTAAATATTTCCCTTTTGGAGAGATATATTTTTTATTGCTAGAATCATAGCTAAATTCATGTTTGGTTCCATCTTCATCATAATAGATGACTTTTGCTGGTTCTGTGCTTGTAGCATCTGCTTCTACAAGATTTTCATTTCCTGCAAATGTCCACCCTTGCCCAAGCGCAGAAGTACGAGTGGACCGTGAATTATAGTAACGGGTAAAATCAAACCCCAAGAGTCCTTGAGTGAATAGGGATTGATCCGTGAACTCCATGACCATATTCCCCGTCGTTACATTGACGGAAGCTGTTGCATTTCCAAATGAGTGGTCTTCATAAGTGAAATAATCTTCTAACCCGTTTAAATCTTCTCTAGGATCAACTGATGCGGTTGCTTTATTCGAAGCAGGACTTAAACCACGATTTCCTGTAACTTTACCCTGTTCTGTTTCTGAAGCATTATCGTCGTCCACAAAATAGGCTTTAACCGTTGCGGAATAATTTGATAAAACACCATAAATAGGTTCTGATGTGAAAGACGTATTGCCTTTTACTTGATATATTTTACTTGTTTTATCATCTGAAATCTGTACCTCGTAATATTTTGCTGAAGGTGTCGCATCCCACTTCACTGTCAAACTACTTTTGTTATTGACCATATCCACTAAATTACTAGTTAGCTTTGCATTTTTAGGTGCATATAGTGGAATGTATCCATAGTTAACATCAGATGAAGCAGAATCCCCTGCTGCAGAAATTGCTTTGACTCGAATACTATAACGATTTGAACCATTTCCATAAGTAATACTAGGGTCAATTGGTAATTCTGTTCCTTTACCTATACTTGTCGATTTGTCTAATTCGACTGGATAAAGTTCTTTAATCTCATTTTTCAAATCCGCATCCGTAGGCCAGATCTTTTTCCCCTTTGTACTGACACTGGTTACTTTACCTACCGAAAATTCTTTATATTTTGTACCATTCCAAATAAGAACTTTATAACCCGTTGCATTAGTCACTGGTTTCCAGGAAATATCAAGCCAACCACGCCCTTTATTTACTGTATCTGTTTCCGGGTACGCATATGGTTTTACTGTTGGAATATCCGGAATTCCCACTTGCACAACTGGTATGGATTTGTAAATCGCTGTTGAAGCCGGGCTATTTCCATTTGCAAATTTTGCTATAACACGAAATCCGTAATCTTTTTTCGTAGTTGTCGTTCCACTTTTCGCGCTATAAAAAGCACTTGGATCTACCGGTAATTCAACACCCGTACTATCCGTTTTATACGTGGTACTTGTTGAATAAGGAGCTTTAGGGAAAATCTTTTTTCCCTTTGATGACCAACTTGTAGATGTACCAGAATAAATGGTCTGATAACTCTTACCATCATACATTTGCAAATCATAAGACTTTGCTCCATGAACGGAACCCCACTTAACATCAATATATCCATCAGCCTTCCCCTCACCATAAGAGTAAGAACTGACTGTAGGATTCTTCATCTTTTCATAGTGGTAACTAATGACCAATTTAGCTTTTTTCGCACTTTCTGCTGCCGTGATTTTTTTCCAATGTGTTTTGCCATTTCCGTTCGTATGGAATTTAAATCCATAGTTTTCTCTTGTACCGTTCACCCAAGCCTGGATCGTATTCTTAACATCAAAATAAGCCCACTGATCCCTAGCAACAGACGTACTCGTTATTTTGGTGGATGATGGCTTATTGTTCCAAGTTAATTCATCTACATACCATTGTGCTTTTACCTCATCTACCCATATATCCGTTTTTGTATCGACATAATAAGAATGGGTAACGTAGGCAGCTAATTCAGCAGAATCAATGGCTGCACCCTTTAAATCCCCAATAACACTAAATTTAATAAATGGGTAATTGGTTCCTGTAGTGCTATCATAATATCCTGTTTTTAATACATATTCCCCTTGTGATGGATCCCATTCTTTATTGTAATTGTTATTCGGATAGGCACTCATCACGAATGTATCTCCCAATGCATCAATCGATACAGAAGGGTCAATATAAATAGGGAAGACTCGCTTAGACGAAGATAGCCATTCTTTACTAGCATTTAAAACTAACTCATAACTATCGTCCGACTTTTTATTTAAATCATAATGGATATCTGTTGATCGTACACCGTCGCCTAACGTGTCGTTATAGTTTGAATCCACCATTACAGGCTTTGGTAAGGTGAAAACTGATTTCTCTTTAGATTCATTTTCATAGAATCCTATTGATCCGTCCTTTTCAACTTGACCGTATAAATCCGTTTGAATGGTATAGTGAAATTCATTGATTCCATTATATTCATTCATAATCCAATCTTCTTTTACCTCATTATTTAAGGCAACATGCCGTAAATCAATATTCGGGTATAAAGATTTATGAGTTATTGAATTATCTTCTTTTACTGAACCCGATGTATAAGTTGGTTCAGTTTGCTTCTCTCCATCAGAGGCATGTGTTAACTCAAATGATAACTTGTGTTCACCAGATTGATAAATTAAAGGCTTATCTTGCCCTAATTTTTCAGGAAACATAAATTCCAAGTTTGTTGTTTCTGTCTCTATGTAGCCCTTATTATCGCTTTCCACTAACTCCTCGGAAATGGTCTTGTACTTTCCGTCTACTTTGTTATGTATTTCTTCTGGATAAATCTCTTTAACAAAGTTTCCTTCTCCATCAGTGAATGTTTTTGAACTTTCCGTTCTTTCTTTCACCACTTCATCCAAATTGTCAGTATTGATTGTTTCCTTTTCATTTTGTATTGTCTGACTCGTATTATCACTTGAAGCACCTGTATAACTAGGCAACAAGCTACATAGCAAAGCCAAAATCAAAATCGATGCAATGTACTTCCTGAATTTAAACAATATATTTCCTCCAATTCCAATTAACTCTAACAGATTATACATCAGTAAATATATCTAGTAAATTAGTAAAAATATCAGAATATTAACAAAATATATCAAAACACACATACTTATTAACCATTACAAAAGAATCTTTTATATATAATGAATTTTATATAATCATAAGTGTTTAAGTTAAAATACCTATTTCCGGTTAAATAACTCAATTTATATACTTACCAGGTATGCAAAATTATTGGAAATAAACGATAAATTCGGAAGAACTTTTCAATTTTCAATCAATATGGAGATTCGCATGACTAACTTTAGAGTGGGGGTTTGAGGGGATTAACACATTCGATTTCTATAATAGTAATCTCCTGAAAGAGTTCTGATGTCTTATGAACGATGAAGTTTTTTTAATCGCCTAATGCAAAAACAAAAACGACACTTCATCTGAGAAGTATCGCTCCTTTAATATAGAGAATGGATATAACATTGTATCGTACGTTCCCCTGATGTATAGATCGAATTTCCAACACGTTGCCGAATTTCTGTGCGTGTTAACCAAAGTAAACCGATAATCGGGGACACTGGTGAAAAATCATTAAATCACATCTGCATCATCCAATCGGATTTCTGCGACCCTTCCACCTGGTACACACCAGAATTCCAAGGTAATATTTCGTTTATGGTCAATGTATCCGATAATATCGGCTCCCTGTTCATAACTTTTATAATAATGATCTCCGTACTTCGAAAGGACGTCCGCTTTCTTACTTCCTAATTTAATGCCTTTGCTTGTTTGAAGGGTGTTTTCAAATTGGGCGTCGTCCGTACTTGAAATGATCAACCGCATGATTTTCCCTTTATCCTCGTCTGTATTGATAGAGGCCGTTTTCAACCCTCCCTTCCAATAATAATAATCATAAGCCTTATTATTATCTTGATCGATGGGCTCTCCATATTCCCTGATGAATTCTGGACTCGATATGTTATCAAACACTTTAAATCCTCCGATGGATTCATCAGACAAATCTGTTGATTTTGTCAATTTTTGAGAGAATGCCGAGTACACATAGAGCCCTAACAATATTCCAATAATTGTAAATATAATGACTAACTTTCGTTTATAATGCATTTTCCCCATCTTTAAATCTGCTCCATCTCTATCAGATTATTTCTGCGAAGTCCGCAATTAACTAGTGTATTGTTCATATGTACATGGAGCTACTGACTGGCAAACAGGTAGGAACTGATCCCCATTACGAGCCCTCCGCCTATCCCGATCACTACGCCAGCAACTGTCCATTGTGATATCATCATGCCCATTGGAAATAAAGAAAATCCTATAATTCCAATTACTAGAACCTTGTTTTTATTCATTTTACACCCCTATACCCAACTGAATATCCTCATATTATCTTATACGGATAATTATGGATAAAGGTTTCATTTTATGCCAGATTCCAAGCAGCAACATTCCTTTTGCATAAAAAAACCGAAATCAGCCACTGATTTCGGTTTTTCGCTCTATTTAATTAGTGATATCTTTTTTCTGGAAGAAGAAGAAAGTTAGCGCTAAAAAGATAAGATAATAGATTCCGAGTACACCCATCGAGAATCCAAGTGTAGCTCCATCGAACATGTCTATGGTTCCGGATATATAGCCCCTTAAATCGAGATGGGGGAATAGGACGAATTTTAACCACTCGTATTTTCCGATGAATGATTGAATGACCATATTTAATGTCGAAGAGGCAAATAGGATGAAAATGGATATACCTACTGCTAGTGCTTGGTTCTTAAATAATGTGCTTAACATGAAAGCGATGGTCGTGATGACCAGGAATCCTGGTATCCAGTAAATGATCATGTCCACGAAATATTCGCCGACTACCACCGGACTGAATTCGAAAGATGCAGGATCCATGATTTTGTCTGAATACGAACCATTGCCAAAGAATATGATTCCGATTAGATAACTGAATAGAAGCAGGCTCGCAAGTAGTAACGCTGCAAATAACAAGGAAGTAATATATTTGGAAAGAAGGATCTTCCAACGTTTATAAGGCCTGATCAACAGTTGTTTAATGGTGCCATCGGAAAATTCCGAGGAAACGAGCGAGCTGCAAACAATAACGACGAATAAAGTGACAAATGATGTTAATGATGTAGTCCATTCAGCCATATAGGTCCAATTCGTGTTTAAGTCAGGGTTTATATTATCAGCCAACAGTTGCTTGTTGTAATTAATGTCCTCCGTGATGGCGGCTTTTTCTTCTTCACTGATTTCCTTAGCTTCCAAAGCCTTTTCCTGTTCTTGGATATCGGCGTTTAACTCTTGCTTCCAATCTTTATCCGTTTCGTCAGGACTTAGTTTATAATCGATGACCGCAGCCCCTAATGCTGCCAATAATAGAAAAGCGATGAATATATAAGTTGATACTTTTGAAAAGATTTTCATCCATTCATTTTTTACTAAGGACATCATACAGACTCCCTCATTTCCTGCTCAGTGATTTCGAAGAATTTATCTTCCAGCGATTTTCTGGTTATGCCAATTTCAAAGACATCCAGATCATTTGCATTAAAACTCCTGTTTATATCGGCCGTTTGTTCTCGGGTGGCCGATACGGAGATTTTCTTCGCACCATTTTTTAGGATCGTGATATCCGCAAACTTTTCTTGAAGGATTTTTTTAGCTAGCTTCCCATCACTGACGGTGAATGACACTTCATTGATCGTTTCGGTTTTTTCATCAACAATATGTTCTTTCGTATGAATCAGTTTTCCCTTTTCGATAACCGCAAAACTATCACACATCAATTGCATTTCCGATAGTAAATGGGATGAAATCAATATCCCGACGCCTTCACTTGCCAGTACTTTCAAATAATCACGAAACTCGCGAATCCCTTGCGGATCCAAGCCATTCGTCGGTTCATCAAAAATCAATAATGATGGTTTATGTAAAATGGCCTGTGCCACGCCAAGGCGCTGGCGCATTCCCAATGAATAGGTTTTAACCTTCTTATCGATGGCATGATCCAGTTTTACAAGCTTAATGACCTCTTCTATTCTCTCATTGGATATGTAATTGGATGACATCCGGGCATAATGCAGGATATTCTTTCTGCCTGTCATATATTTATAGAACTCCGGATTTTCAACAATGGCCCCCAATTCATTCATCGCACCTTCGAAATCATGATCGAGGTCACTGCCATTGATCATGACCGTACCGCCCGTACGATTGATGAGCCCTGTGATCATACGGATGATCGTGGTCTTCCCAGCACCATTCGGACCAAGTAAACCAAATATTTCATTGCTTTTTATTTCAAAGCTAACATTGTCTACGATGGTTGCTTTTCCAATTTTTTTAGTTAAGGATTGAACCTTAAGAACCGCTTCAGACATATAATACCTTCCTTTTTTATGAATTTCCAAAATCACACAAATTCAACATTACCATATTATGCATATTATTACTATACTGATATTCTTCTAATTATACGATTACGTAAGGAGAAAGTTTCAGGATTATTTTATTTGATAAGGAAAATTCACCATAATTTATACAATATATAGGAAAATCCGATAGAAATGGCCAGACCCAATGCAAATAGAAGGATTTTTCTAATAATGGAAGGTAAGAGCTTATATATCATCATTACAATTACATCGATGAAATTCGTAGGTACTCCGGAGCCGAACTCTTTGATTTCTTTCTTTTTGCCAAATAGGGCGAACCACATTATAAAAAGACCGCATAAAATAAAAATGATGGAAAAAATCTTATATCCCATTGAATGTCACCCGTTTCCTCATAGGCTAAACGATATTGTTATTATTATCTTAACTTTCAATTTCAAAATGAATTCTTCAACCTCTTTGCCTCTTGCATGTGAATATCCTTTGTCCTCATCGAATCTTTCAAACCCGCATTTTTCCAGCACCCGGATGGATGCAAGGTTATCCTTGGCTGCACGGGCATAAACAGGGCGGACTTCTATTTTCGGCAAAAAATGGAGCAATGCACATGTAGCGATTCCTTTACCCCAAAATTGCTTCCCGATCCAATAACTCACTTCCGGGTTACCAAACTGTTCAAACTTGAGAATGCTGCCTGCCACACACCCGTTGCAGAGTATGGTCATTTTTTGAATATCCCGGTTCGATAAGATGTTCTTCCAGTGTGTCAAAAAAGCCGCCTTGTCTGATGGATCCTTAGAAGTGAAAGCAGCCATATAGTTTGCGTCAGGATCCAATTGCTGCTCGAAAAGGATAGGAAGATCACTCTCCTTGACCTCCCGCAGCCGGACTCCTTCGTCATTCGTTTGCAATCCCATAAACAAATCCCCCACACCAGAATATAACATTCATTAAAACCAGAAAAACCGAAGACTCTGCCATCTTCGGCGCGGTTTCATTCTTTCATCTTACTATAATTACCGTTGAACTGTTATTGCTCAATATGCTTGATAACGTCAGACAAGCTCTTATCCGCCATGGATCGGAGGCGTAAATGATAGTTTTCAAAAGCTAAAGCGTCCGTCACGGGATTTGGTACGATCACACACTTTAACCCAGCAGACAGGGCCGCTTGAAGCCCATTTAACGAATCTTCAAATGCTACGGCTTCTGCACGCTGAATGCCTAAGACTTCAATTGCCTTTACATACAAATCAGGCGCTGGTTTAACTTTCTCGACATCATCCCCTGTGATGATAATTTCAAAATAGTGTAACAGTCCGAGTTCCCCCAAATGATGAGTGACCCACTCTTTTGTCGAGCTTGAAGCGAGGGCGATTTTATATCCATTTCTCTTTGCTTCTTCTAGATAATCCTTCACACCTTCACGTGCCTGTGCTGTTTTCATCTTTACTTCATGGAGGCTTTTTGCTCTGGATTCAATTTCTTCAATATTACACCTTTCCCCCAGCTGATCTTTGAAGTACTGATTTAGCTCAGTGTTATCGGTTCCGATACATGTAACAAAATGTTCGAGAGGCAAATCAGATTTATAAAAAGCCATCGTTTCTCTATAGGCCTCATACCAAACCGTTTCCGTGTCTAAAATTAAGCCATCAAAGTCGAAAATAACTGCCTTAATCATATGATTTCCTCCTTTAATCTTACAATAGAAATTCTATTAACTTAAACGTACATGAATGAATGCCCCTGTTCAACCAAACGATTCCGTTAGTTTCATATGAAACTTGATTTTTTCCCATAATTCGACAATTGATAAGGATATGGTAACCCGATCTCTGCCTCATTTCTTTTCTTTCTGTTACATGTTTTAACAATTACTTAGTGCCTTCGCGGTGTTTTTCCTTAACTGCGCCTAAAAGAGTGATAATTTAACGAATAGTTTAATTGCAGGAAACAACGAGGAGGATAAACATGAAGAAAATCTTATTAACGATCCTAACGGCTTCTGTATTCATTCTAGGAGTTTGCATGCCAACTAAAGGCGAAGCCGCAGCTTTGGATCGCACACTTTCATTTGGAATGAGTAATAGTGATGTTAAAGAATTACAAGAATTATTACTGACAAAAGGGGTTTTTCCCTATCATGAAGCAACAGGTTACTACGGACCGATTACAAAGGAATCCGTAAAGAAGTTTCAGGAAAAATCAGGGCTGAAAGTCGATGGAATATCAGGAACACAAACGAATAAGAAAATACAGACACTGAAAAGCGGGGATATGGGAAGACCTGTAGCTGAACTGCAAAGGCTATTGAAAGCCTGGGATGTTTACTCATCAACGGTCGATGGCATTTATGGAACAGGTACAAAACAAGCAGTCATGAACTTTCAAAAGCAAAAGGGATTATCCGCTGACGGCATAGCCGGTGCACGGACCTTCAGTAAATTAGAAGAAAGAGCCAGTTCAGCAAGCTCAGCCGTTAAAGAACTGACGGTTACAAGTACAGCTTATACAGCAAGCTGCGAAGGATGTTCAGGCACTACAAGAATGGGTGTCGATTTAGAAAAATATGATGATGCCAAACTGATAGCAGTCGATCCGAACGTGATTCCGCTAGGCTCCATCGTGGAAGTCGAAGGCTATGGACAAGCCATCGCTGCAGACACGGGCGGTGCGATCAAAGGAAACAGAATCGATGTATTCATCGCGAAAGAAGCGGATGCTCTAACGTGGGGAAGAAAGCAAGTGAAGGTAAGAGTAATTAGATAATGCATGACATAAATATCGATTTACTATAAAAATAGATACATAACCAAACCGCAAAGAGCATGTAATGTATCCATTCATGCTCTTTCGGTCTGATCAAACCATTTTGTACATGATAATATCATCGATGTATTCACTTTCGCTCATCTTGAATTCTTTGATTTTACGGCCTTCTTCAACAAACCCCAGCCGTTTATACAATGATATTGCCCGATGATTCGTTGAAAAAACCCCTAAACTCACCTTTTCAATCAACGGATTGGCTTCTGCCCAATCCAATAACGCCTCAATAAGCTCTTTTCCAATTCCCATCCCTCTGAAATTTTTTCTGATCATCACCCCAAATGAGCCCTTGTGGAACATTCTCTTCCTATTTTCCGATTGGAAGGCTATCCATCCAACCACTTCTTCATCCATTTCGGCCACGATGATGGTTTCCCGTTCATTTTCCAATAACCTTCGTATCCAATCTCGTTGCTGTTCAGGTGTTTTATTGAATTCCTCCGATACGGCAATAAAATACTCACCTTCGGAAATAACGGAATTCTGTACATCCAAAACCGCTTCCGCATCTTCCAATACACCAGTCCGGATCATATATGCAAGCCGATTATTTTTCATTCCTGGCATTCCAATCCCCCTTAATGAACCATGTTCGGATCGAAGTGAACAATAGTCCGGCCTTCCATGATTCTTTGTTCGATTTTTTGAACGGTGTTGGATAATGAACGATCAGCATTCTTCAAATCATACTTTTTATGAAAAAAGTTATATAACGTTAAATCCCTTAGCTTTAAAAATAGAGGAATCGTTTCGTATTCCACAGGTGCCAGGATATTTTCCGTCTCATACCCTTTTATGAATTCCCTCATGAACTTGGCAGCATATTCATCGAGCCCTTTTATCCCTTCACGTTCCAAACTCCACATCAGATAGTACAGAGGGATCGCCAAATCGCTGGCAAACCAGTGATATGAACAGTCATCAAAGTCAAAAACATGAATCCGCCCCTCATGATAATGGAAATTGCCATTATGTATATCAGAATGAATCAAGCCAAAATTATCTTGATGAACGGAAAGTGCATTTAAATGCTTGTTGATTATTTCTTGTTGGCGGATCACTTGCTCCGGTACATCGGATTGATAAAGCTGGACATTCAATAATTCCTCTTCAAACCAATCCAGCCGTTTATATTTCGCTTCGGGCTTATAGCTTTTTGTTTGTTTATGCATTTGGCCAATGGTTCTTCCCCATTCAAAAAATAAAGGTCCATCGAAATTTTCATCAGTGACTTTCATCCTAACACCAGGAGCTTTTTCAAACAGGCAACAATAAAATTCCGTACCATCCGAGCCCTTTACAATTTCAACTAAATTCTTTTCTTTCGAAAAGAGAACTTTAGGAATTTCACTCCCATTATTCTGTAAATGCTCAATCCACTTTAACTCTGCAAGCACTTGATCTTTTGTACGATGTGATTGATGGGTCATTCTTAAGATATATGGCGTTCCATCCCTGTAAACCTCAAATACGTAGTTCTCTGCATCTCCAAGTTTAACCGAATTCCCAGCATTCACTTGAAAGAAATCCCCAGCCAATTTCACCAATTCATTAGAAAAAATTCGTTCTACCGCTGCTTCCATGATCTTCACTCCCATTGCCAACATTATTAATGAAAACGATTTATACTATGCTTTATACGATACTAAGATGCCATTTCCCTTTATTTGTATATTATTGTTTTTTATAACTCTTTGGACCTTGCTCCCTTCCCTAAAGCAAAGCTCGCTCTTTTAGCCAATCCATCCTAAAATGAATCCATATTTTTCATAGGATTCTTTGTGGCCAGTACAAAGGAAAACTATTTTTGGTATACTATTCGTATAATCATTAGGGAGCGTGTCTTATGAAAACAGAGATGTTTCAAAGTATCCAAAAGTTCCTAATAGACAAAATTGACCCTTCCTTTATCATCGTGTTTGGTTCTTACGCAAAAAACACTACACATAGGGAAAGTGACATAGATGTGGCGTTCTACAGTCAAGATTCATCACATACTACCTATGAGTTATTTTTATTGGCCCAGGATCTGGCAGATATCCTTAACATAGATGTGGACCTGATTAATCTAAGGACCGCATCAACCGTTTTTCAGGCACAAATTTACACAACCGGTATTGTGATTTATTCAAAAGACGACACACTCCTAAAAAACCAACAAATGATTGCTCTTAGCATGTACGCTAAATTGAATGAGGAACGTAAAATCATCTTTAAAAAAATAGGGGAAAGTGGGTCCATTTATGGAGAATGATGTAATTCTGAACAAGATCAGTATAATCGAGCGTTGCATGAACCGCGTTAAGGTTGTATTTGCAAATAATCCAGAAAACCTAAAGGACTATACGAAACAAGATTCCATAATCCTTAATATACAACGTGCATGCGAATCCTCGATTGACTTGGCCATGCATATTGTAGCTGACCAAAGACTTGGGCTGCCTCAGTCAAGCAGGGATGCTTTTGATATGCTGAAGGATCATTCGGTTATTGATGAAGATATAGCCAGGCGTTTAAAAGCTATGGTAGGATTTAGAAACATTGCTGTACATGATTACCAAAACATTAATTTAGACATTTTAGAACAAATCGTAGTGAATCATCTCAGTGATTTCACTGCTTTCACAAAACAAATCCTGAAGTTCTAAGGCTATTTCATCCCTCTTCTTATGAAGCGGCATCCGGATGAAAGAGGTTTCCAACGAAAAGCACCTACACTCTCATAATTCAAAAAAAAACGCCCTATAGGGCGTCCAAAAATCAAGTTTCCTTTTCTTCTTCATTCGCTATTTTATTGAACTTCAAGATCGTTTCTTCGATTACCGGATTATTGAATTCCTCTTGGATGGCTGATTGTACAAATTTATCCTCATCACCATTCATTTCATCCCAAGCATTAACTCTGTAATCTGGATCCCGACGATTTGATTTACCGTTTTGTTCCTCATTATTTGACAACTATCTTCACCTCTTAACCATAGTGGAGTTCGAACCATTCATAAGCAGAAAGAATATATCTTTTCAATAATCATCCTTGATTGAAATGGGTGAACCCGTTGAGGTATGTTGATTGACCCAGTCGAGCGATACTTTTGAAACGGCATCCCATTCAGGTATTTGGGCTTTATGTTGTTCCACCCAGCTCATGCAATATTGCGGGTCAATATTGCTTTCTTGAGATTTTGCCAAAAATGACTGAATTGTGGTTTCCGTACAATTTTCCCATGATCCACATGTATCCTGCCAAATATGTTCCATTTTCATTTGGATATTTTCATTAGCCATTGGGTTTCCTCCTTAATTAAATGTTACTTATTGATATCTTCATTAAGTATGTCCAAGGCTAAATAAATCATTACAAAAATTTGGGTTTTTCATTGAAAGAATGAATTTACAGTCGTAAAAATGATGAATAAACTGATTACGATAAACCAAAATCCGCCAAAACCAATAACTGCTTACGAAAGGAAAATCATTGCCTTCTTCAATCTCCTTTACACCTTTATACAGCCAATTGTATTGAAACAAACCAGTTTTGGAGCATTTCCAGTAAGTTTCGGGCTATTATGCGTGAATTGGGGCATATACTCGTGAATTTTTCACGCTTTTATTTGTCGAATCGGCGTTTACTCGTGCGTTTTTCACGCTTTTATTTGTCGAATCGGCGTTTTACTCGTGCGTTTTAGCCATTTACTCGTGAGTTTCAGCGATTTACTCGTGAGTTTAGCCGATTTACTCGTGAGTTTCAGCGATTTACTCGTGAGTTTCACGCTTTTACTCGTGAGTTTATTTTGTATTGATCTTTTCTTACTAAAAATGTTTATAATCCGATACACATAGTGGACAATGCGTCTTACATCCCCTCCGTTTTGCCATATAATGAAAAAAAAGCTGAATGCTCAGCTTTTTTACATCGCCTCTTCCACTCACAGCGTTTTTCTAAATGAGTAGCACCATTTATCATAATCTAATTTCTCTTCATAGAAACGGTGGGCTTCGTTTCGCTGGATCCCTGATTCCAAGGCAACATATGCAGCTCCGTTTTCTTTTGCCCAGTTATGAATATAACTTAATAACTTCTCTCCATATCCAAATGAGCGGTGTGCAGAATCTGTTACAAGGTCATAAATGAATACATGACGTTTATTATAAAAGTTGACTCTCCAGCTTAAGCCGGCCAAGGATACAACTTGGTTATCCTTATATAAAGCATACAGACAGTACCCGTCTTTCCTCATTTCTTCCAGTAACTCCAGATATGTTTTTTGTGTTAAGTCCGTACGCAACTGATTCATGATTGGAAAGGCTTCTAACCATTGTTCTTTATTTGTTAATTCTTGTATCGTTTCTATCGAATTCACGTTAACACCCCTGAAAGTTTTATAAAAATGTAATTCAACTTGGAACGCCGTATTTCCTTCCTTACCGAATTGCTTCGAGTAATCGTTTCAGAAGTAATCAGATGTTTAACCGAACATGCTAACGGCTAAAGTATGACTAAATCAATAGTTTAAGAGGAGGAGATTTTCTTTGAATATTTATGAACAGCAAAAAAACGGACAGCCCGGACAAACACAGGACAGACAGCCTGGCATCGAGTCTGAGATGAATCCACTTCCGATTCAGCCAAAGGATTACATAGGAAGCGGTAAGCTAAAAGACCGCGTTGCCTTGATTACGGGCGGAGATAGCGGGATCGGACGTGCGGTCGCCATTGCTTACGCAAAGGAAGGCGCCCATGTGGTCGTGAACTATTTTGATGAGCATGGTGATGCCGAAGAAACGAAGCAGCTGATTGAAGCGGAAGGCGTTCGCTGCCTCTTGCTTCCAAGTGACGTTTCCGTGGAGGCGAATTGTAAGGAATTGATTACGAAGACGCTGGACGAGTTCGGAAAGCTGGACATCCTCGTAAATAATGCAGCGGTGCAATTCCCGACGGAAAACATTGAGGATATCACGGACGAGCAATGGGACAAAACGTTCCGCACCAATATTTATTCAGTATTTTACATGAGCAAGCACGCGGTTCCTCATATGAAACAAGGCAACTCGGTCATCAACACAACATCGATCAATCCGTACAGAGGACATGCAACTTTGATGGATTATACAGCGACAAAAGGGGCAATCGTCGGATTCACACGGAGCCTTGCACAGAATGTGGCTAAAAAAGGGATCCGCGTCAATATGGTGGCACCAGGACCGATTTGGACTCCGCTCATCCCGGCGACGTTCGACGAACAATCCGTTGCCGAGTTCGGCACCGAGGCACCGCTTGGCCGTCCTGGGCAGCCGGCAGATCATGCAGGCGCCTATGTGCTGCTAGCATCTGATGAAGGTGCTTATATAACAGGACAGTGCATTCACATCAATGGCGGGATCACCATGTCCTCATAAACCCAAAACGACCGAAAAGCATGGTGCTTTTCGGTCGTTTCCTTTGTGAAATTTAATTTCCTATGCCAGGCGAATTCATCAATACAATTCTCCAACCATCCGGATCCTCAATGGTAACACCTGATTTTTCCCAATATGGATTCTCCGGAGAAACCGGTTCATAGCCCATACCTTTCAACCTATTCGTGATTTCCTCAATGGTTTTACGTTCAGGAATATAAAAGACAAGCAGATTATCTTTTGATGGGGCAGGACAAGGACTGCCATCTTTATGTTGAGTAAACTCTAAATGATAGCTGGAATCCGGAAGCCCGATCATGATGCCGTCATATCCCTCGTGCCCTTCGAAAGAACCGATTTTTTTCAATCCTAATCCTTCACAATAGAAGCTTACTACTTTTTTTAGTTGATCAGTAGGACGTGCAACCCGGATCTGCGCTACTTTCATTTCAGTTGGCCATTTACTTTCCATTGTCCCATCCCTCTCTGTAAATCGAATTACATTTCTTCTTTCAAATTACTTTTACCAATATTCATGCCAAAGCCTAATGCAATCGCCGCACCTAAACAACTGAAAAGACAGCCAGCTCCCAAGAAAATGGTTGGATCTGATTCACCAATCATCACTGAAGCTATACCTCCAATTGCCGGAAAAAGGGCAACCATGTATCCACTTTTCGCCCCGCCTATCTTTTCTACAAGCTTGAGGTAGAAAAGCCAAGCTCCAAAGGAAGCGAATATAGTTAAATAGAACAAAGCAGATAAATATGTAATGGATGTCGGTATAGTGACTGCTTGTCCTTGGATGAACACAATGGCCGCCAAAAGAATTCCTCCTGCTGCAAATCCAAGTACATTGGCATAGATTGGGTTCACTTTCTCCCTGGCATTTCTAGCAGAGCTTGCATCGCCCAATGCAGTGAGGATGGTACCAAGAACAGCCATCATGATGCCCTTTATATCATCGAATCCATGAATATCATGTAAACTCGGATAAATAACAATACAAACAGCCAGCACACCAATTATCCCGCCAAGTAAGATACGTGAATGCAATGGTTCCTTCAAAAAAACACGAAGGGCAATGGGCGTTAAAATGACTTTCAATGAAAAAATTAACGTAACCATTGCTGCTGAACTTAAGATAGTGGCGTAATAAAGGCATAAATAGCTTAAAGCAAAATTACAAATTCCAAACACAATAATGAATGGAACATCCTTTTTCTTAGGTTTTCCTTTAGGTCTAAGCATGCACAATAGAATGAAAAATAGGATGGCCGTCAAACCTAAACGATAGGTTAAAGATAATTCTAAACTCACAGGTGTACCTTGAATCTTAACGGCAATAAAATTAAGTCCCCATACTAATAAACAAAATATGTACATAAAGTTAGTCATAATGACATGACCAATTTGCGATATTGCCCACTTTCTATCAGTTTATGAACCTCGTCGTAACTGATTTTCCCATCCATAATTAAACCGCCTTCTATTAAAAATCACTTATGTAGTAATAAAGTAAATATTACCAATCCAAAGGGCATTGTCAATATATAAAACTACATTTCGAAAAGCCCTCCAGTTAATTTGGAAAGCTTTTCATTGGTAAACGACTATTAGCACAAACTCGGTAATTGAGTTTCGAAAACATTCCAGTTGATTTCAGAAATCCAATAAAGGAGTACAGGAAAAAAAACTTAGTCTTAAACATATTCGGTGTGTGATCAGCCTACAGTTTTTTCAAGAAGACGTTCCAGTCGATTTCAGAAATCCGCTCCCTTTCCGCCGACTGTCTGCCAAGCCTCCGCGGCACAAGCGCCTGTGGGGTCTCGGCTAGCCAGTTTTTCGGCAGGAGTGTCGCCAATAAGGAGTACAGGAAAAAAACTTAAAGGACCTAGTCTTATTCATAATTCGGTGTGTGATAAGCCTATAGTTTCTTCAAGAAAACTTCAGCTGCTTTCAGGAAATCCGCTC